>JALYNX010000190.1 GCA_030772935.1 Actinomycetota bacterium
CGGCACTACCTGTCGTCGTGGTGTCCTCGAGTATCGCCACCCTGGTGCCCGGGGGCACCGGGCCCACGACCCTGCCTCCGGTGCCGTGGTCCTTGGCCTCCTTCCGGATCGAGAAAGCGCTCAATTCCCGGCCGTTGCGGGCAGCGACCATCGCGGTGGCCACGGCGATCGGGTCGGCCCCCATGGTCATCCCTCCGATGGCGAGCGCCGACGGGTCGACCACCTTCAGGACCGCCTCCCCGACCAGCCAGGCGCCGGTGCCGCTCAACGTGGTCTGGCGGGCATCGAGGTACCAGGAGGTCACCGCACCCGATCGGAGCGTGAACGGCCCGTCGGTTCGGAGGGCGTGGGTGCGTAGATGCTCTATCAAGGAATCGCCTGGCACCCTCACATCGTATTGGGCCGCGACCCGTACCCGATGCCGCCGGCTCCTCCACGTGGGTCTAGGTTTGGCGCCATGGATCTGTTCCTCGTCCGTCATGGGCAGCCGGACTGGGCGCCGGATCGCCTCGCTCGCAACAACCCCGATCTGACCGAGCTCGGCCACGAACAGGCAAAACGGGTCGCTCACCGTTTTGCCAGCCTCGACAGCTTTGACGAGCTCTGGGTCTCCTCGATGAATCGCGCGGTGCAGACATCGAACCCGATCTCGGGAGACCTGGGGACCAAGCCCGAGGTTTACGACTGGCTCCAGGAGATCAACAACCCACCGGAATGGGACGGCTCCCCGGTCGACGAGATCGATAAGGCCCTTCGGGACTCCAACTTCCGCTCCATGGAGGAGATGTGGGATGGGCTCCCGGGGGGTGAGACCTTCCGGGCGTTCCACCAACGTGTCGTCTCGGGTCTCCAAGAGACGCTCGATGCCCACGGGATCCGTCCGATGCAAGCCGAGCACCGTCATCTATGGGCTGTCGACGATCCCGATCGCAGGGTCATCATCGTTGCTCACGCCGGGACCAACGCCGTCGTCCTCGGACATCTGCTGGGACTTGACCCTGTTCCCTGGGAATGGGAGCGTTTCCGCCAACCCCACACCGGGGTCTCCCGACTCACCATGACCAGGATCAGCACCGGTTGGGCGTTCTCATTGCGCCAGCTCGGCGACGTCACCCATCTTCATCCGGGGATGGTCACTGCGTGAATGCTGGCCGACTTCGCCCTTCGGCATGGGTGAGCTGGTTACGAATACCCGATGCTCCTGCCCTCACCCCTCGGGCGAACAGACGCCGGTCAGCCAGATTGACGTCTATTTCCCGAACCGGCGGTCGCGACTGGTGAAGTCGCGCAGGGCGCGGAGGAAGTCGACACGTCGAAACGCCGGCCAGTTGACATCGACGAAGACGAACTCGGCGTACGCCGACTGCCAAAGCAGAAATCCGGAGAGACGGGACTCACCCGAGGTCCGGATCAGGAGATCGGGATCGGGGAGGTCGGCGGAGTACATGTGGGAAGCGAGGGCCTCGGCGTCGATGTAGGAGGCCACCTCATCAGGAGGGACACCGTCCGAGAGGAGCGTCGAGACCAGGTCCTTGGCGGCATCGACGATCTCTTGACGACCCCCGTAGCCCATCGCCACGTTGAGGCGACGTGACCCCCGGGGATGCGCCTCCTCCGCGCTCTTGGCCGTGGACACGAGCTGATCGGGCAGCAGGTCGAGGCTCCCGATGAACTTGATCGCCATGTCGTACTTTTCACAAAGGGCCGGCAGCCGTTCGAAGAGCTCGATCAACACCTGGAAGTAGGGCTCCAGCTCATCTTCGGGCCGGCTGCTGATGTTCTCCTTGGAGAGGACCCAGGCGGTGACAGCAGGGATTTCCAACTCGTGGGCCCATCCGAGAAACTCTTCGAAACGACGCATACCCACCCGGTACGACTCGGTGTAGGAGGGGAGTTTCTCCTCACGGGCATGCCGACGGTGACCGTCGAGGACGATGCCGATGTGGCGCGGCAAACGGTCCCTGTCGAGACCGTTGAGCAGGTTTCGCTCGTAGATGCGGTAGAGAAGACCGAGGGCCATGACGGTCCCTAGATGCTACCGGCGACCCGACGAGCCGCCACTGTTGACGCATGGCTTACTACTTGCCACCGATCCCCAATAGCCTGGTGGCTACATGGAGCGTTTGACCCTCGGCCGTATGCAAAACCCGATCCGTGGCTTCCTCCACGGGACCGCGGCTATCGGCGCCGTTGTCGGGCTCTTCGTGTTGCT
>JALYNX010000191.1 GCA_030772935.1 Actinomycetota bacterium
CGAGTGGTCCGTCGGACATCAGGTCGCGATGCTCGGTGTCGATGTCGGAGGTCGCTTCGGCCTGATCCCGTCAGCGACTCGCCCCTGGGTCCGGACTCTCGTCCTGGCATCCACACCACTGACTGGAGACGAGGATCGCGACTATCAAGTGGCCGACTTCCTCGATCATCTCCCGGTTCCCGTCCTCGGCCTGTATGGGAGCAACGACGACTTGGTGGATGCCAGCACCGTGGACGAGGCCCAGAACCGGAACCAACACGGCCAATGGCTCCTTTATCCCGGTGTCGGTCATCGATTTCTGGACATCAACGCCCCCGACTACGACGTCTCGGCCTCAGAGGATGCGATCGGGCGCACTCTCACCTTTCTGAAGGAGACCCTTCCGAGTGCCGTGGAAGAGGTTCTCGGCTAACCCTGGACGTGTCGCACGGCACCGGAGTGAAGCTCGCGGGTTGCTGCGCCATCTTCGACCAACAAGGCCCCGGCTTTGGAGACATCGAGCGCTTTTCCCGATCCGTTCGGCTCCCACGTGATGTCGCGCCCCAATGTCACGCACGCTTGGCGGTATTCATCGATCGGCCACCCTCCGATTCGCAACAGGCCGAGCAACTCAGCTGCCCACAAAGATCCCACTTCGATATGACGCTCCGGGCCCGGATCGTCCTCGTAGAGCCCGACCACCCCATCTGGGGCATCTGGCCACCAGAGATTCAGCCCCATCCCCACCACAAACACCTCGCCGCTCTGCTCGACGAGGATGCCACCGACTTTGGAGTCTCCTACCTGCAGATCGTTTGGCCACTTGAGGTCGACTCCGTCTCCCAGGGCCCTCCTCGCGGCCACACCCGCAAGCAAGGAGATGGGACGCTCCTCGGACGACCCCTTCACCGCAGCTGAGACTGCGAGAGCGCGCGGCGCCGTGAACCAGCTGGCTCCCGACCGGCCCCGCCCCTCGGTCTGGGAGGCAGCGATCACCACCACCGGGAGGGTCCCGAGCTCCGAGCGCGCCAGGTCCTGGGTCGAAGGCACCTCGTCCTCCCGCAACTGCCAATAGGGTGTAGCCATATCGTCCTCCGACGAGTCGAACTGTGAGGTTACGGAGAGAAGCTTGGGCACTGAGGCGCGGATCGAGAAACTGAGAGAGCTCCGCGAGGAGGCGCTGCACGCGGGAAGCCAGCGAGCGGTCGCTCGTCAACACGAACAGGGCAAGCTCACGGCGCGCGAGCGCTTGGACGCCCTGCTCGACAAGGGCTCGTTCCAGGAGATCGACCAATTCGTCAGACATCAAGCGTCGGGATTCGGCGTCGAGGACAAGCGCCCGCTCGGTGATGCGGTCGTCACCGGCCACGGCACGATTGACGGGAGGCCAGTTTTCGTCTTCGCCGAGGACTTCACCGTGTTCGGCGGAAGTCTGAGCAAGGCCGTTGCCGACAAGATCTGCAAGATCCTCGACATGGCCCTCGATACGGGAACCCCCGTGATCGGCCTCAAGGACTCCGGGGGCGCACGGATTCAGGAGGGCATCTCCTCACTCGACGGCTACGGGAGGATCTTCGAGCGCAACGTCAGGGCTTCCGGGGTGATCCCTCAGATCTCAGTGATCATGGGCCCGTGTGCTGGCGGGGCGGTCTACTCCCCGGCGCTGACCGACTTCGTCATCCAGGTCGACCAAACCAGTCACATGTTCATCACCGGGCCCGACGTGATCAAGGCCGTGACCGGTGAAGAGGTCACCATGGAGGAACTCGGCGGTGCGCTGACCCACGCTTCGAAATCTGGTGTCACCCACTTCGTCTATCCCACCGGACAGGATGCGTTGGAAGCAGTCCGCTATCTGATGTCGTTCCTTCCTCGCAACAACATGGAGCTCCCCCCGTTCTTCACCCCGACCGACCGTCCGGATCGGCTCGACGACAACCTCGACTCGATCATCCCCGACGCCTCCAGTCAGCCGTACGACATGATCACGGTCCTCGAAACCGTGCTCGACGGCAATGAGTTCCTCGAGGTCCACGAGCACTGGGCGAAGAACATCGTGATTGGATTCGGGCGCCTTGACGGGCACACGGTCGGTGTCGTCGCCAACCAGCCGGCGAATCTCGCGGGGACACTCGACATCACCGCCTCCGAGAAAGCGGCCCGCTTCGTCCGATTCTGTGACGCGTTCAATATCCCGATCGTCACTTTCGTCGACGTGCCCGGCTTCCTCCCCGGCGTCGACCAGGAGCACAACGGGATCATCCGCCACGGAGCCAAACTCCTTTATGCCTACTGCGAGGCGACCGTTCCCCGGCTGACAGTGATCACCCGCAAGGCCTACGGCGGCGCCTATCTCGTCATGAACGCCCGCGGGATAAGGGCCGACCTCGTATTCGCCTGGCCGTCCGCCGAGATCGCGGTGATGGGCGCCCAGGGTGCGGTGAACATCATCCACCGCCGAGAGCTCACCTCCGATGACGGTGAGACTCGTCGATCGGAGCTGATCGCGGACTATGAGGAGAAGTTCAACAACCCCTATGTCGCCGCAGAACTTGGCCTGGTCGACGAGGTGATCGAGCCCAGAGAGACCAGGTACAAGTTGATCAGGGCGTTGGAAGTGCTCCGCACCAAGCGCGAGAAGATGCCTCCCAAGAAGCATGGAAACGGTCCTCAGTGACCGACCGTCGGTCGCTCACTGAGGACCCGTA
>JALYNX010000192.1 GCA_030772935.1 Actinomycetota bacterium
GAGGGGGGCATGCCTAACCGGTCCCTGCCATCTTCGCCCCGATCCAGGTATCGATCTCCTCCCAGATGTCGAACAGCCAGGTCTCCTGTCCCTCGACGGGGGGAATGGTCTCGGCGGGGTAATGCCAGGTCTTCACCGCGACTGAAGTGTCCATGGGCATGCCCCTCCAAATGTCTCGACCGGTCATGAAGGCCTCGAGACCGGCGTGCCCCACAAAGAAGACGTCGGAATTGGCAGGAGCGGTCGAAAGCGCGGTCATGACCCCTTTGGACTTAGGGGAAGGGTCATCTTGAGATCACGTGCACGTTCTGCGAGATCCGGACGGCCGATCTCGATCAGTCTCTTGATCGCGTGTTCCCGCCGCCGGTCGGTGTAGTTGGCTCCCTCGGGAAAGATCACGAACGCATCGTCGGTCGACATGGTCCGGGCTAGCTCTGCGATCGCCTCCACCACTGACTCACCGGTGTTCTTGCCGGTGTGCACGAATGAAGTGGGAAGACGATTGAGAATCACATCCACGGCGGGGTCCCATTGCAGGAAGTCTTTGAGCACGATCCGGGGGCGCCGCAGATAGCCATTGGCGAGGGCGTCCACGAGCAGCATCGAATCTCCGGGGCCCGCGTGCCGGCTCATGACCAGGATTGGCCTCCGATTCACGTCAAAGGCAGTCACCGGTGGGGGGCTCTCGATGTCGACCGTGAGCCTGAACGTCCGCTTTGCCGAGCCGATGATCAAGCGAAGCATCCACCCCAGAAGCCAGTAGTGGGCCGTCTGGAAGGCCGGGGACCTGATCTTCCACCCAAACCCGGACCCGATCCAAAGCCCGAACATGAGGATCATCGCCATGGCTTCGACTGCCATGTAGAGGAAGAGGAACCAGGCGAGGCGAAGGATCCGCCATTTTCCCGGGACATAGCGGGAGACAAAAGCAGCGCCGACAGCCCACAGCGGAAGCGAGACTGCAGCCAGGACCACCGCGAGAGTGACGGCGGGGTCGATCAGGATGCGGCGCAGCCACTTGGGCGGGAGTCTCACGAGTTCACACCTTCCAGATACTCCGACGACGCCTTGAAAGCCCCGGTGATCAACTGGTGTGTCGAGGAGACGTCACGCCACTTCCGCTGACGGCTGTCATCGAACGACACCGCGTTTCCGGACGGAAGCAGGTGAAGCTCGATGCCCTCGGGAAGATTCTCCACGGTGGTGGTGTAGCGGTGGCGTCGGGCGATTTCGAAGGCGATCAAGGCCGCCTCGTATAGACGCTCGGGAGGCCGGAGAGGGGCTTCGACCCGCCCCACTTGCAACACATACACCACGGTCGCCCCCAGGTCGACGGCGCGAGCCAAGGGAACAGAATTGACAAGACCACCGTCATAGAAGTGCTCGCCCCCGATCTCCACTGGCGGGAACAATGCCGGAACCGCCGATGAGGCGAGGATGGAATCAATGAGGTACCCCTCCGTGAACCAATGTTCGGCGGCGCGCTCGATGCAGGCGGCAACACATTGGTAGCGGATCGGGAGATCCTCGATCATTCGATCCTTGGCATGAACCTGTTCGAGCAGACCTCGCAGTTCGGATGTCTCGTGAAGCGACGGCTTGAGGGTTGCCGCGTTCTTGACCCGTTCCAAGGTCCCTCCTTGGAAAAGGTTTGACCGGGCGATCTCGACCCACAGATCGGTCAATCGCTCGACACCCTCAGGCCCCGGTTTGTCGGCGATGACCGAGCCGTTGAAAGCTCCCACCGAGGTCCCGAGCACGAGATCAGGCCTGACACCGGCGTTCTCGAGTGCTTGAAGCATCCCCACCTCGACTGCCCCCCACTTTCCTCCTCCGCCCAGAACGAAGGCGACGGTCACGTTTCTCCCCCCAGCGGTTGTCCCCCTGCGAAGCGGGGGGACCGTCCGACCGCAGGTCGGGCGAGGGGGGTCACACGCCGCCCTCCTCCTCCTCGATGTACCACTCGGTGAAGTCGTGACAGCGACCGTCGGGGGCAAAACGGATCACGAAGAGGTTTCGAAAGGTGAGTGGCGGGTCGAGATAGGTGGTGGCGCCGGTGATCACCGCGAGCTCCTCGTTCTCAATGAGTGGGAGCCATTCGAAATCCCAATTGTCTTCCTGGTCGTTCCTCTCCAACCAGAACTCGAGGATCTCCTCGATGCCGTGACACTCCCCCTCCGCGGTCTGTGGGTCGTAAACCGCGTCGGCGGTGAACAAGGCGGTGATCAATCCCGGGTCGTTGCTCGCCCAGGCCGCGACGTAGCCATCCATCCAATCATCGAGACGATCGCTCATGACGCGTCACGTTATCGGGACGGGTTCAGTCAGCGGCGTCGCAGCAGATTGCGCTGATGTTTGCTCGACAAGGACCTGATCTGTGCCGGCATCGGACCCGATGCCTCCTCGTCCAGCATCAGGTACTCGTAGGCGTGAGTTCCGCAGGCCAGACCATTTGAAATCAGATACCGGGCCGGTTTCCGGCATTCACGGCATTTCGGTCCGCCACGGCCTGCGTCAGTAATCACGTCTTCAGATCGGCATTATGAGGCCCTACGCCAGAGGACTAGAAGCAGTCCGCGCAAAGTGACTAGTCAGCGTGCTCAGCTCTGAAGAGCGACCACCAGAGGATCCTCGGAGACCACTTCGAATCCCTTACTGAGGAAGAGGGCCAGCGAACCCGGGAATGCCCGCTCTCGCATTTGCGGCTCGGCCACCGGGTAACCCTCGATGCGGGTGAATCCGCTCGACCAGAGATAGGAAATCGCCCCGTCGAGGAGATGGGCGGCCACACCATGGTCCCGATACGGCGGGGCAATTGCGAAGCACACCACCGAACCGACGCTTTCGTCGCCGCTGCTCGTAGCAAAGCCGGGGAATTGGGCGCGCGCCGTTGCGTTGCACCAACCTGCGAGCTTGTCGTCCACATAGGCAACAACCCCGGTGGTCTGCCCGAACAGGATCCTCGTCGATTGCTCTGCTCGGTTTTCCTGCCATGTCCGATAGCCCCATGCTTCATCCGACCCTCCACCGAGTGGGAAGAACATGCAATAACAGCCCGCCCAAGCCGGGTTGCCCACCATGGCCTCTGAGTCGAAGAAGGCAAGGATGTCATCGAGAGTCTCGGGGCCTATCGCCCGGATCTCAATACTCCCGATCGCATCTAGCCTGTCGGCGGGCCCGGTCAGACGATCCTCGGCCTCCAGATAGTTGCGGATCGAGGGCTCGGTGAGCTCCAATTCGGCGTGGGCCAAATCGAAATGCTCTTTGACCAGCGGCACCAGGTCGTCGAGCCCCGCGGCTTCCGTCTCGACCCCGCAGTCACAGGAGAACAGCCGGCTCATCGACCCGACCGGGGCTAGGCCTCGGCCGGCACCTTCAGCTCGGAACCGATGCGGAGACCGCTTTTCGGGTCGAAGAAGTGGAGCTTGGCGCAATCGACGATCAAATCCATGGCATCGCCACGTTTCACCTGCGCGTCCGGACTGACGCGTGCGATGAAGTTCGTGGTGTCACCGAGGGTCGAAGGGTCCTGCCCGGTGTCGGTGAGGAGCTCTTCGATGTCAGGCGTCATCACCGGGGGTCGGTTGACCGTGAAGTGCACGAAGGTCTCGGCACCGAGCATCTCAGTCACCTCGACCTGGGCGCGAATGGTCCGGTCGGGGTCAGCCCCCGAGACTGATGCAGCTTCCAGCGAGTTGGGGCGGATTCCGACGACCAACTCCTGGCTCATGTGCTTCTCGAGACCGGGATGGCTGTCGATCGCCCTCTTGTCGACCTTGATTCGAAAGTCACCGGCCTTGACCCAGAGCTGATCGCCCACGGATTCCAAGTGCCCGTACGCGAGGTTCATTGCCGGGCTGCCGATGAACCCGGCCACGAAGAGATTGGCGGGACGGTCGAACAACTCGGTGGGAGGGCCCACCTGCTGGAGGTTGAACGGACGAGCTGCCGAAACCGGTCGCATCACTGCCACCCTGTCACCGAGAGTCATTGCCTCGGTCTGGTCGTGGGTGACATAGACCGTGGTGGTCCCCAGCCTGGTGTGGAGACGCTCCAGTTCGGCCCTCATCTGCACCCGGAGCTTGGCATCGAGATTGGAAAGCGGCTCATCCATGAGGAACG
>JALYNX010000193.1 GCA_030772935.1 Actinomycetota bacterium
GCCTCCGGGATCATGGTCGTCGACAACATGGTGAGGATGGCTCCTGCGGCGAAGGCGAGGACGAACGAGACATGGCGTGGGGATGAGTCGGCGAGGAGGGCGTACCCGACAGCCGCGGCCGCAGCGCTGATCACGGCCACGCCGACCCACAAGGCGAAGACCCGTTCCCGCCTCCAGCCCGCGTCGACGAGGCTGCTCGAGGCAGCGATCGCCTCGGGGAGGTTGGAGACGAAAACAGCAACGAACATCGAAATGCCAATGGAGCCGGTCTGGAGGATCGTCAACCCGAGGACCGCCGACTCCGGGACTCCGTCGAGGACCGTGCCGAGCACGATCGACAACCCTGACGCGCCTTCGCCTTCGGCACTCTTGCCGATCCGTGCGATCGCAGAATCGCCGAGGTAGAACACCAGTGCGCCGCTGAAGAAGCCGAGCACCGCCTCTCTTTCTCCCCCCGTCACGGTCAGTGCCTCATCGATCAACTCGAAGGAAACCGCACTGAGCAGGACCCCCGCCCCAAAACCCATGATGAGACCGAGAGACCTCCTCCTGGGGCCGTGGACGAAAACAATCAGGGCGCCGACGACGAGCGACGAGGCGCCAAACAAACCCCACAAGAAGGCTTCGCTCATTCAGGAACCGCGCAACGGCAGAATCTGAACCGTGCTCTGCACCCCGACATCATCACACGCCGCGGCGGGCGTGATTGGCACTCAGCCGAAGATGCTTCTCCAGATGCGCTGCAGGAAGCCGGGGGCAAAGGGGTGGGTGAGTCCCCCCAACACCTCGGGATGCATGTCTGGGGGGAGGTCGCCGACGAGCGCCATCCCCCCGGTGCGGGTCTCCCAGCTGTAGGTCACCTGACCTGGCGCAAACGACCTCGCATAGACACTGTCCTCGAGAGTGAGAGACCCCGCGTCGGTGAGCTCAACCACCGTTGGAGTCTGGAAGACCGCAAAGGAGAAGAAACCGTCCGAGTAGTAAGCGAAAACGAAACCCTGGTCGTCCTGGTAAATATCGAGGAGCTGGAAGGTGCCCAAGCTCGCGGGCAGCGTTGTGGAGTCCTCGATGGGCTCCAGCGTGTCGCTGGTGGTGAGCGTTGCGGCGGACGTCTCGGGCGGCGTTGGATCAAACTCGATGAACCGGCGTTCGCAGTAAACGCTGCCGTCGCTGTTGTAGGTGACCACGCTGAGCAAGGCTCCCGTGTTTCCGTCGACGATGAGCTCGCCCCTCAGGACATCGCCCGCGTAGAGCTGGTACAGACCAGCCTTACGGTTCAGGAAGGGGTGCGCCACACCGTCGTCGATTCGGTAGGCGAGATCGGTGTCGCTGCTTCCGGCCTCCACCGATGCACTGTTGACCACAGAGCCTTCTCGCACCAGCGCCCACCCCCCGGAGCCTGATGAGACATCTACTTCGCCGGAGACATGCATCTCACCGCCGACCTGTTCGAGGGAAACCACCGCGTCGCGCACTCCGTCAGGAGTCGAGCAACTGATCACCTGTTCGGCCGAATAGGTCGCTTCCTGGCTCCTCTCCAACAGCTCCTCGAGGTCTGCGGCGGCCGCGGTCGCTGGAAGGAGGGTGAACACCGTTGCCAACGCAATCGCCCGTCTCATTCGGTCATATCTCGAACATCGGGGACCACCACTTTGGCCGGTCCGAAAGCCGGGTCCAACGAGACTCGAGCCCCAAACCGGCTGTTGAGGTCGTCAACGGACACGGCGCTGGGCGAAGGAGTGAGCAGAGTCGCCACCGCGATCACGACCGCGACGCCGGCTGCCGCCGCACCGACCCAGAACCCGCGGTTCTTGCGAAGCGGCACGACCACCGGCTCGGCATCGCCGAGCAGGCCCGGTGGAAGTTCGATCAAGGGCAAGGAGCGGATGGCGGTCCGGACCTTCTGCATCGTCTCCATCTCGCCGACGCATCTTCCACATGTGCCCATATGCACGAAAAGAGCGGAGGCTTCGGCACGGGTCAACTCCCCGTCGAGATAGGCGCTGATCATCTCGCTGGGGTGCGTCAAGTCAGCAGTTCCTTGAGGATCTTGCGGCCGCGGTGGATCCGGCTGCGGACGGTTCCAATAGGAACGGCGACTGCAAGGGCGATCTCTTCGTAGGAGAGCCCAATGACGTCACAGAGAACGACCGCCTCCCGGAACTCGATCGGAAGCTCGAGCAACGCCTTCTGGATGTCGTCGCCGAGGCTGATCCGGGAGTACTCGATGTCAGAGCCTGGTGACGACGCGACGTCCCATCGATCGATGTCATCGGGGATCGGGGCGACCGGTCGCCTATTGCGCTTTCGCACGTCGTCGAGAAATGCGTTCCTGGTGATGCGCCACAACCAGCCCTCGAAACTTCCGGGTTGGTAGGAGGCAAGACCGCGGCGAACCCGGAGAAGAACCTCCTGGACCAGATCAGCGGCATCGTCGGAATTACCGGTGAGCCGGTAGGCGAAGTTGTAGATCTTCCGTCCATAGACACGCGCCACCTCTTCCCAGGTGAGTGGGACGGACTCCGTCATGGAGACCTACTCCATCAACGCCCGTTGTAGGCGTCCGGTTCCTAGGAATCCGGGGTGCGTGTTTCCGGGGTCTGCGTGTCCGATTCCGTGTCTGATCCTTCCTCGACACCCTTGCGGAACTCCTTGGCGGAAGCTCCGATCGAGCGGGCGAGGTCAGGCAGCTTCCGGGCCCCGAAGATGAGGAGCACGATGAGCAGAATTATCAGCAGTTCTTGCCCTCTGAGACCGAACAATTAGACCTCCTTACACCGGCAGCTTAGCTTTCGCCCCCGCTATGGCCACAAAGCTCAACCCAGCGCCATCGAATCGATGAATCGCTGGATCCGCTCTCTGGTCACGAACCGGA
This sequence comes from Actinomycetota bacterium, assembly GCA_030772935.1. GTDB lineage: Bacteria > Actinomycetota > Acidimicrobiia > Spongiisociales > ZC4RG35 > JALYNX01. The sequence continues at coordinate 2,876 of JALYNX010000193.1, forward strand.
TGCGCGGGTTGGTGGCTTCAACATCGTGGATTATGAATGGCCCCAACTTGTCGCTGATGAGAAGCCCTCGACCGGCGCCCGCGGTCCCGAATTCGACGATGAACTTCCGCACCACTTGCTCGTCGAGCTCGGGGTAACTGCCGGGCAGGTGAGGCTCGGCGCGGATGAAGGTCCTGAGGTTGTCCTTGATTGCGATGAAGGTGCCATCGATTTCAGGGTTCACCACATATCCGAACATCTCGAGGAGGGCCAGAATCAGCTCCGGGCCCGAGGCCTTCGTCGGGTCGACACCCCGGGTGCGCAAACCACGCGCCAGGCCGAGAGGGATCCGGAGCTCCTGGCCGATCGGCCCGAGGTCGTCCTTCGGCACTTGCACCTGGGTTTCGACGTGCGTGATGACGTCGTCCTCGAACTGACTGGCAAAGGGGTCCCTGGCGATGTGGGTCAGGTTGAGCATGTCGGGTTGGATCGCCGTCGGGAGTTGACCCGGTGATGGCAACCTCGTCCTGCCCACCTCGCGAGACTCTCCTCGCCCGGCGAAGGCGACGACCTCGGTCACTTCATCGATCGGGAGCGTGTGACGCTTCTCGCGCACCACCTCGACAGCCTCGTCGACAAGTAGCTCGTTCAGCACCGGGTCGTTCTCGTCGGGGAGCGGCACATCGAAGATGACGCGGGCTTCATGTCCTTGGATATGGAAGTCGGCTACCGCGACCCGCTTCGTGATCGGGTCAGGTTCGGTAGGAGCCCGCCGCAGCCACGACGTGTCCTCGAGGTCGAGAGAGGCGGCCCGCTTGCGCTGGCGGCGGAGGCTGACCGCCACCACACCGATAACGATCAAAGCAATGAACACGAGGAAGAATGCTCCTGCCCCCTCCATTCCTAAACCTCTCTCTCGTCCACCGGACAATCCTACGTTGTGGGCGAGTCGCTAGCCGAATACGGGAAGCGGCTGTTTAGCGTGTCCCTATGAATGGCGGATTCACCATGATCGGCGTCCCGGTCGACTCCGCCGGCTATTCGGGGGGAACCGAGTTGGCTCCTGGCGTCTTCCGGACCCTGGAACTGGGAGCCGCCATCGGCGGCCGCGACGCCGGTGACCTCGCAGTGCAGATACGTGCCGAGGGGCGGGATCCGGTGACAGGAGTGGTCGCACTGGATGATGTCTGTGCGACCACGGTTGAGATCCGGAAGGCCGTCGCGGGGCTACTTACCCAAGGAGAGCGCCCATTCCTGGTCGGAGGTTGTTGCGCCATCGTGCCTGGAGCCCTTGCCGGCGTTCGTGATGTCCGAGGCGAAACCAGCCTGGCCCATCTCGACGGGCACCTCGACCTCTATGACGAGACCACGTCACAGCTCGGCGAGGCGGCCGATATGCCGGTTTCCGTGGCGATCGGGCGAGGCCCGCAAGCGTGGGTGGACGCTGCCGGAGGGCCCAGTCTCTCCAGTTCGGATGTCTGGATCGTTGGTTACCGCGACCGTGAGCAATCCCTGATCGACGGAATGCTGATGCCCGAAGACCTCGAGCCCCCGATCTCCTGCCTCACGACCGACGAAGTTCGATCCGAAGGCCCCGCTCGTGTCGGTGCCCGGGTGGCACAGGCTCTGGCAAGCGGGTCGGAAAACACCTGGGTCCACCTCGATCTCGACATCGTGGACCCGTCGCTGTTCTTCGCCAATGACGCCCCGGTGCCCGGCGGCCTCGACTGGGACGAATTGACCGAGCTCTTGGCGTCGATTTGTTCCGCTCCGACCATCGTTGGGATCTCCTTGGGGTGCTACAACCCGGAGAAGGACCGCAACCACGAGAACGGGCGTCAGATCGTGGAGATGTTCCGCGCGGCGCTATCCCTCGTCGGCTGAGCCCAACCGACGGCGGGCCCCTTCGGCCTCGATATCGGCCAGAGAGATCTCCGCGGTCGCCTCTTCGGCTCCTGCATTGAGCCGCTCGATCATCCTCTCCTTCGACGTTGTGGTGCCGAAGGCAGTAATCAGGTCGCCGCCACGGAGAACGGTGGTGCCGCTCGGGATCATGACATCTCGCTCCCTCCGGATCGAAACCAAGGTCGACCCTTCCGGCCATGAAATCTCACGGATCGCCCGGCCGTCGGCGATGGAGCCCGGGGGCACCCTGAAGTCGTAGTACCCGGCACCAGCGCCCGTCCTCTGGGCGAGCCGTGCCCGATGCAACTCCACGTCCGTGGCCGCAGTCAATGCATCGTGATAGGCCCGCACCGCGTCCTCCCGTCTGAACATCCCAACCAGGCGGTCAGGCTCTTCCTCAGCAACGACAGGAAGTCTTCCTACTCCAAGTGCCGCCATCCGCTCCAAGGCGCGCGAAACACGTGTGGAAGGGGTGACGGTGGCCGGACGCGGGGTCATCGCTTCGCCTACTCGTCCTCCCTTCCCGGCGGTGCCCGCCCGTGCGATATCGGAGATAGTGACTATGCCGACCAGCCGGCCGCCTTCCACCACGGGAGCGCCGTGGGACTGGTGCTCATGGAGATCCCGTGCGAACTCACCTAGATCGTCATCGGGACCAGCGATCATCACCGGGGCAGTCATCACCGCGCCCACGTCGATGGTGTCGAGGACATCCACCTCTCCGGTTCGCCGGATGCTGATCCCCATGTTCTTGAGGGCCATCGAATAGACCGAGTCCGGGTGAAATCGCTCGGCGAGGAACGTCGCCAGCGTTGCGGTGAGCATCAACGGGAGAATCAGCTGGTAGTCGCGAGCCCCGGTCACCTCGAACACGAGGAGGATCGCGGTCAACGGCGCCCGACCGACCACGGCGAACATCGCGGCCATGCCGACCACGGCAAAGGCGCCTGAGTTGAGCGTGGATATGCCCCAAACCGGTTCGACTAGCAGAGCGAAACCGGTTCCCGCTGCGGCACCCGTGAACAACGAGGGCATGAAGGCGCCACCTGATGCCCCCGAAGAGAGGGTGAGCGCGGTGGCAGCAACTTTGGCCAGGGCAAGCAAGATCAGCACCCACCAGACCTCGGACGCCTCTCCCCCGAGTAGCCGGTTGGTGACAGCCTGCCCGGTGCCGAACACTCGCGGCTCGACAAAGATCAGACCAGCGACGAGAAGACCGGCTGTCACCGGGCGGAGCAGGCCGAGGGAAACCTCTCGTGGCTTGACGATGCGCTCCAGACCCCCGAGCAGGCGAAGGAACAGGATTCCGATCGCGACCACCAAGATGGCCAGTCCGGCATAGAGCAACAACTCCCGAGCATCACCGAGCTGATATTCCTCAGCCCTGATCGCCAGCTCTTCACCAATCAAGGACTGCGTGGTGACGGCGGCGGTGACGGAGGCGATGACGATCGCCGACATGTGCCTTGCGGCAAACGAAATCAGGATCACCTCGAGGGCGAACAACATTCCGGCGATCGGAGCGTTGAAGGTCGCACCGATGCCGGCGCCGGCGCCGGCGGCCACCAGGGAGCGCACTTGATCCTCCCCGAGGTTGAACCGTTTGGAGATGACTGATCCAATCGCTGCGCCGATTTGGACGATCGGACCCTCACGACCCGCCGATCCCCCGGCCCCCACGGTCGCCGCGGTGGCCAGGATCTTGAGGGGGATGACCCGTGCCCGCATCTTGCCCCCCTGCACCTCCAAGGCGGCCACCGCTTGGGGAACACCATCACCCGCTACCTCCGGCGCGAGACGTTTGGCGAGCAGCCAGGCGGTCAAGAAGCCGGTGGGAACGGTGAGGAAGATCCAAGCTCGGCCCTCGTCAATGGCGAACGGCAAGAGAAACTCCTGCAGCCACTCGACGATTGTCACCAGGGCAGCGGCACCAACTCCAACCCCCACCCCGACCAGCGCCGCGATCGCCAGGAACCCGCCCATCTGACGCTCGGCGAGGACGCCAACCGCCGGCAGCTTGCGGAGGCTGTCGAGAGGCCGGCTCACCGGTGCCAGGGTATCGGTGGCCTCGGCAATTCCCTAGCTCGTCCAAAATGGTGGGCGATGGCGTTCCGCTCCCATATCACCAGGGCTCTCAACCCGAGATCAGCGTCGAACGTCGCGATCAGCGGACTGACCCTGCTGGCCGCGGCGGGGGGCGGGGTCATCGCGCTGATGACCGGCCGGACCCTGCTGCTGCCGATCCTGGCGGCCGGCGCCACCTTCCTCTCATGGGCCCTGGGCCGAGAGCTCGACCCCGACCACGAGGCGACCGGCTTGCTTGCCGCCCTCCCGGCAGGCGCGCTCGTCCTGGCCGGCTTCGAGATCAGCATCCTCGTGACGGTCGCGGCCCTGATGTCGGCCCGGCTTCTGGTCGAGTCCACCGGGCGGAGGCCGCTTCCGACCGATCTGGCAGCCATGGTGGTCTTGGCCAGCGTCGTCTCGTTCACTGCCCTGGGGTGGGTGTTCGGCTTCGGGTTGGCGATTGCCATCTATCTCGATGACCGGCTGGCGGAGGAGCACAACAATCTTGCGGCGATCGCCGCCATCGGCGCCGCGGTCGGCGCCTCGCTGGTGGCAACCTTGACCGCAGCGTTCCCCCAGTCGCTGCCCACGATCCGGCCCCCGCTCACACTCGCACTGGGTGTCCTCGCTCTGCTCGCGGTGCTTCGCGAACCCCTCGACCCGGTCTCCTTGGTGGACTCCCGTAGGAAGACCCCACTGCGAAGGGATCGGCTCCACGTGGCGCGAACGCTGATCGGTCTGCTGGCCTTCTTCGGCTCCCTGATCGGGAGCGGCGACATATCTGCTGAAGTGACGGTTGCCCTTGCGTTGTCCCTGGCACTGGGGTCGGAGGAGTTGGAGCGGCTACGACGTCGAAGCCGGTAGCTTTGGCGGCATGTGCAGATCGATCAAAGTATTGAGAGAGGGCTCGGTCGCGGCGCCACCCGAGGAAATCGAGGCCGCCGCCCGCCAATTCGTCCGCAAGATCTCCGGGTTCACCAAGCCCGCCTCCCACAATGCCGATGCCTTCGAGCATGCGGTTCACGAGATAGCGCATGCCTCCCAGCATCTGCTCGACACACTCGAGATCCGGGGCGCTCGCAGCGCCTAGCCACATTTCCTCCCCAGGAGCGAAGCGACGTTGGGGGAGGTGGCCCGAAGGGCCGGAGGGGGCCCTGTGCGCGTGACCACATGCTCCCCCCTCGCCCGACCTGACGGTCGGACGGTCCCCCCGCTTCGCAAGGGGACAACCCCAAGTGCAATCAGTCGAGGTGGGGGCCGAGCCCGATACGCGAGGCGTTCATCAACGCCCGGTGAGCCGCCGCAACATCCTGGGCGGCAACACCCACGCTCTTGAACACCGTCACGTCCTCACCGATCTCGGGACTGGTGCCCGCCAACAGCTCCCGAAGCGTGGTGTTGGGCCGCCGGCCGGCCTGGATCAGGTCACCCGCTTCGGACGCGGCAGCCTCGAAATCGTCGACCACCACGTAGGCCCGTTCCAAGAGCTCGGGAGCGAGTTCGGCCATGAGCGGCGTGAACGCCCCGATCGCATTGACATGGGTCGACGGCCGAACCAAGGAGGGGTCGAAGAGGGGCAAGGTTGCAGGAGTGGCACAGGAGATGATGTCCGCCTCGGCCACGGCGTTGTCGGCATAGGCGACAGCCTCCCCACCCACCAAGGCGGCCAGGTCTCTGGCCTTCAGCCCTGACCGCGACCAGATCAAGATCCTCTCGATCGGACGGACCGCACGGACTGCTTCGATCTGGTCGAAAGCCATGGCCCCGGCACCGAGCATCGCCAGGGTTTTGGCTTCACGGGGTGCGAGGAGGCGGGTAGCCAGCCCGCAGACCGCCCCGGTGCGGATCGCAGTGAGTGTCGGCCCGTCGACCAAGCCAACAGGCGTCCCTTGGGCGTCGAAAACCGCCACCAACCCTGAAGGATTTCCCGGAACCACCGAAACCACTTTCACCGCCATGATTTCGTCGAGACGACCCGGCATCACCAGAGAATTCCCGACCATGGTGCGGAGAGGTGTCTCGGATTCACCCGAGAAGGCGTGTTCCATGGCCTCGATCGCATCCAGAACGGGCAGGGCGGCTCTGGTGTCGGCGGCGTTGAGG
>JALYNX010000194.1 GCA_030772935.1 Actinomycetota bacterium
CCTTCGAAGATCTCGAAGTCGATGCCCGCCACCTTCACCACCGCTCCTTCGGGCGCGAGGTTTCCCCTGAGGACGGCGATCCCCCCTTGCGGTGCGAGTGGCGCCGAAATCGGGGCGATCACATCCTGACCCTCAGGAAAGCTGACCGCTTGCAGATTCTCGGCCATGGTCGAGCCGGTGACGGTCAACACGTCCCCGTGCAGGTATCCCTCGTCGAGCAGTGCCTTCAACACCACGGGCACTCCCCCGATCCGGTCGAGATCGACCATGTGATAGCGACCGAAAGGCTTGAGGTCGCCGAGATGCGGGGTCTTCCGTGAGATCCGATCGAAGTCCGCGAGATCGAGCTCGACCGCTGCCTCCCTTGCGATGGCGAGAAGATGGAGGACGGCATTGGTCGACCCTCCGAGCGCCATCACCGTGGTCACCGCGTTCTCGAGCGCGGGCTTGGTCAGAATCTGACGGGGTCTGATATCGGCCTCGAGGAGCCTCATGACCGTCTCGCCGGATCGTCGGGCGTAGTCGGCAAGACGGGGATCGACAGCGGGGACCGAAGCCGACCCCGGAAGGGAGAGACCGAGGGCTTCCCCGACCGCCGCCATGGTGTTGGCCGTGAACATCCCTGCACAGGATCCAGCCCCCGGGCAGGCGGCGCGCTCGATGGCGAGCAACTCATCGGGGGTGATCCTGCCCTCGGACTCCGACCCGATCCCTTCAAAGACGTCAGCGATCGAGATGTCCCGGCCGTTCAGATGACCGGGAAGACTGGACCCTCCGTACAGAAAGACCGCCGGGAGGTTGAGCCGGGCCGCGGCCATCATCATCCCGGGTAGCGATTTGTCGCATCCGGCGATCGCAACCAGGGCGTCGAAACGCTCGGCGTGCATCACCAACTCCACCGAGTCGGCGATCACCTCGCGCGACACAAGTGAGGCCCGCATCCCCTCATGCCCCATCGAGATCCCGTCAGAGACGGCGATGGTCGAGAACACCATCCCGACTCCCCCGTTTGCGGCGACTCCGACTTTGGCGTGGCGTGACAGTTCGGGACCGGTGAGATTGCAAGGTGTGACCTCGTTTCCCGCCGAGACGACACCCACCTGCGGTTTGGTGAAGTCCTCCTCGGTGAGCCCGACGGCCCGCAACATGGCGCGGGCCCCGGCTTTGGCTGGGCCTTCGGTGACTTCCTGGGATCTGATCTTGATTGGCATTTCCCGAGGAATCCTAAGGAGTCAGGTTTCGTCGCGGACCGAAACCGACCACAATTCGGTCCATGGCAACGATCTACTACGACTCCGACAGCGACATCGGCCTCATCAAGAGCAAGAAGGTGGCCGTGATCGGGTATGGAAGCCAGGGCCACGCCCATGCTCTCAACCTCAAGGAATCAGGGGTCGACGTGGTCGTCGGCCTGCGGCCCGGATCTAATCGAGTTGCCGAAGCGGAGGGTGCCGGGCTGACCGTCATGGACCCGGCCGACGCCGCGGCTTGGGCCGATGTGGTGATGATGCTGGTCCCCGACCAGGTCATGGGGACCATCTACGCCGAGTCGATAGAGCCCAACCTCCAAACAGGCGACACCCTCCTCTTTGCCCACGGATTCAACATCCACTTCGGCGAGATCGTCCCGCCTGACAATGTCGATGTGGCCATGGTGGCGCCCAAGGGCCCCGGCCATCTGGTGAGACGCACTTACGAGCAAGGATCAGGGACCCCGTGTCTGCTCGCCGTCCATCAGGACGCCACCGGTCACGCCCACGACCTGACGCTCGCCTATGCGTCCGCCATCGGCGGGGGCAGGGCCGGCATCCTGGAGACGACGTTCAAGGAGGAGACTGAGACCGATCTCTTTGGTGAGCAGGTGATCCTCTGCGGCGGAGTCTCCGAACTGATCAAGGCCTCCTTCGAGACGCTGGTCGAGGCTGGCTATCAGCCGGAGTCGGCCTATTTCGAGACACTCCACGAGTTGAAGTTGATCGTCGACCTCCTCTACGAAGGAGGCTTGTCGTGGATGCGCTACTCAGTGTCGGACACGGCCGAATACGGCGACTACACCCGTGGCAAGCGGATCATCACCGACGAGACACGGCAGGCGATGAAGGAGACCTTGAAAGAGATCCAGTCAGGTGCTTTCGCCCACGAGTGGATGGCCCAGGCCCGCGAAGGGGCGCCATACCTCTACGAGCAGCGGGCCCTGAACCAGGCGCATCAAATCGAAGAGGTGGGCAAGAAACTCCGAACGATGATGCCGTTCATGGAACCGAAGACCGCACCGGAGTGAACCCCCCATCGGCAGGTTGTCCCCCTGCGAAGCGGGGGGAAGTTAGGTGTTGTCCCCCTGCGAAGCGGGGGGAC
>JALYNX010000195.1 GCA_030772935.1 Actinomycetota bacterium
CGCGGCCCCGGCCCGGTCCTCGGCCTTTGGTCGGTGACTGGCGATCCCAAGCTCCTCGAGGTGGCGGCCGCCCTTCTCCCCGATTTTCTGGTGATCGACACCCAACATGGGGTGCACCTCTCGCGACTCACCACCGAGACGTTTGGGTCGATTGCCTACTACGGGGTGCCGGCCCTGGTCCGGGTATCGAGCACCGACCCAGCAGAGATTGGAAGAGCCCTCGACCTCGGCGCGGCCGGGATCATCGCCCCCATGGTGAACGACGCCGACGACGCCAGGCTGGCAGCTCTCTCCTGCCGGTATGCCCCGGACGGGATTCGGTCCTACGGAATGCAAACCCCGCGTGTCGATCCCTTCGCCGACGGTTACCAGCCCTTGTGTGCCGTCCAGATCGAGACCGCAGCTGCTGTGAACAACGTCGATGAGATCGCGGCAGTGGAAGGGGTGGACTGGCTCTACGTCGGGCCCGCCGACCTCGGGCTTTCAATCGGAGGGGTTCCGGCGCCGGATGTGATCTCGATATTCGACGGTTCGCACCCGCTTTCGGCTTCGCTGCAGACGGCATTCACCGCTGTTGTCGAGGCGGCCCGGAAACACGGCAAGCTTGCCGGCTTGCACTGCGGGAGCGGAGAGGCGGCGCTCTATCTCCTGGCACACGGCTTCGATGTTTCAGCCGTGGCTACGGACCTGGTCGCCGCCTTGCGCGGTATGGCCCACGAGCTGGAGGCCGTTCGCGGACTGTCCGGCGGAACCGGTCTGCCCGATCTGAAGACCTGAGCCCGAAAAAACGGAGGCGGCCCCGAAAGGCCGCCCCCGTGGCTCCGTTTGGGTAGGAGCGCCTTTTCTTCCTGCCCTAGAACCAGGTAATTACACCTGTTGCCCAGGACAGCGAAGAAACCTGGGCGAAAGCGATGCTTTCGGCATGGTTTGGGTCCGCATCCTCGCCACTAATAGTGGTCGTCAAAATGAAGGTCATCGCCGCTAGAACCACCAGGACGATTGCCATAACGAAGACCAGCGCCTTTCGCCTTTCCATCTCTCCCACGTCAACAGCCTCCCGACCGCTCAGTCCCGTGGTTCATTATCCACGCGCGGAGAGTGGTGAACTATGGGTTGAGCGACCTATGGCTTCAGACTGATGCCAGGGCCTGGTCCAGGTCGGCGACGATGTCCGCCACATTCTCGATCCCAACCGAGAATCGGATCATCCCCTCGGTGACCCCCATCCGGCGCCGGGTATCAGGATCGACGTTGGAATGACTGGTGGTGACGGGGTGAGACGCGATCGACTCGGTGCCACCCAACGAGGTCGCCAAACCGATCAACCTCATCGAATCGAGAAAGCGGAATGCCTCCGCGCGGCCACCCTTGACCTCGAAGGTGATCATGGCTCCGGTAGAGGTGCATTGGCGATCAAAGACGGCACGTCTCGGGTCGTCCTCACCAATCAACCCCAGGTATCCGACCCGGCTCACCTTGGGATGAGCCGCCAGGAACCCGGCCACTTGCGAGGCGTTCTCGACCTGGCGTTGCGCCCGTAGGGAGTACGTCTCCAGGCTCCGGCCGAGCAGCCAGGCCGAATGGGGGTCGGCATGGGTGCCGATCCGGTAACGCATCGTCTTGATGGCACCCATCCAACTGTCGGCCCCGGTAACGATCCCGGCCACCAGGTCGCTATGCCCGCCGTAGTACTTGGTAGCCGAGTACACAACGAGGTCGGCGCCATGGGCATGGGGCTGCTGACCGATCGGGCCGAGATAGGTGTTGTCGACCATGGTCGGCGCCTGATGACTCTTCGCCACCCTGGCGGCCATCGCGATATCGAAGATGTCGTTGGTCGGGTTGGCCGGAGACTCCACATAGACGAGGCCAAGACGACGTCCCGCCACCAACTCCTCGAGGTCGGCCTCGACGGCGTCCGGCCCGAAGGAGACCGACTCGATCCCCATCGGCGCCAACACCTTCTCGAACAGCGAATTGGTGCCGCCGTACAGCGGCGAGCTGTGAAGGATCAGATCGCCAGGACGGAGGAGAGTCAGAAGAGCGGTGTAGATGGCCGACATTCCGCTCGAGAAGAGCAGCGCCCGATCCGTTTGGTCCCACAAGGCAAGACGGCCCTCGACCACCACCAGATTCGGATGCTCGAGGCGGGTGTAGATGTAGCCAACCTCTTCGTCGCTCTCGGGGGTCGCCCCGCCGTAGGTGACGTCAAAGGCGCGCTTGGCCGCCTCAGCAGATTCGAAGCTGAAAGTTGAAGTCTGGAACAGCGGGGTCTTGAGCGATCCCAGCCCCCGAGCGGGGTCCCAACCCAAGGTCATCATCTCCGTCTCCGGTTGGGTCTCGGTCTGGTCCTGCTTCTCGGTCATCCGGGGAGCCTAAAGCGAGTGCTAGCCAGCCGGTCCGCCGATAATCACCGCGTGATCGACCTCAGGCTCGCAGTCGAAGCCCTCAAACCTGCGCATCGGATCTTGGTGTTCACCGGCGCCGGTATCTCCACCGAATCCGGGATTCCCGATTTCAGGGGACCGGACGGGTTGTGGACCAAGGTCGACCCCGAGGACTTCCACATCGACCGCTTCCGAGCCAGCTCCGAGCTTCGCCAGAGCGGATGGCGGATGCACCTCGCCGGTGAGCTGTGGGGAGCCCGCTCGGAGGTTGTGCCCAACCCGGGTCACCATGCGGTCAAACGTCTTGGAGACGCCGATCGGCTCGCCGGGGTGGTCACCCAGAACGTCGACGGTCTCCATCATCAAACTGGATTGAGTGAGGATCTGGTCGCCGAGCTTCACGGCAACGTGAGGGAGAGTCACTGTCTCGACTGTGACCAAACCTGGCCCACCGAGGAGGTCCTGGCCTGGGTCGAGGCGGGAGACCCGGATCCGGCCTGCCCCCGCTGTGGGGGAATGGTCAAGACGCGAACGGTGATGTTCGGCGAGATGCTTCCCGAAGAGGAGCTGAGGAAGGCGATGTTCTTCCTGGCGGTGGCGGACGCCCTTCTCGTGGTGGGGTCGACGGTTGCGGTCTGGCCGGCCTCCGACGTCGTGTTCCGGGCGGCCCATCGCTCGATCCCAATCGTCATCGTCAACCGTGGCGAGACCGATGCCGACCATCTGGCCACAGCCAAGATCGACGCCGGGATCGGAGAAGTGTTGCCGGATCTCGTCGAAGCCGTCGTCTCTCCGGCTAGCTAATCCAACAGATACGGACCCTCCCTCTCTCAATTTGGTGAGCGGCGTTTAGCCTTTGAGGATATGTCCGACTACGCCCCGCGTCTCGACGACATCAACTTCACCCTGGACCACGTGGCCGGGCTCGAGGAGGTGTCGAAGCTCAACGGCTACCAGCACGCAGACCCTGAGACAGTGGCTTCCCTACTCGAGGAAGCAGGCCGATTCTTTTCCGAAGTAATGGCGCCCCTCAATCAGATTGGTGACCGTCAGGGATCGGTGTTGACCGACGAGGGGACAGTGCGAACTCCGGATGGGTTCAAGGAGGCGTATCAGAAATATGTGGAGGCGGGTTGGGCCGCTGCCCATCTGCCGGAGGAATGGGGAGGAGGCGGGCTGCCATACACGGTCGGCGTCGTCATCGAGGAGATGTTCAAGACCGCCAACATGGCGTTCGCCTTATGTCCCACCCTGACCCACGGGGCCGTTGAAGCCCTCCGCTTTCACGGTTCCGAAGAGCAACTCGGCACCTACATGGGGAAGCTGGTCTCCGGCGTGTGGAGCGGCACCATGAATCTCACCGAGTCCGAGGCGGGATCGGACCTCGGCGCCCTTCACACCAAGGCCGTGCCTCAGGACGACGGCACATACCGGATCTTCGGGACCAAGATATTCATCACCTGGGGTGACCAG
>JALYNX010000196.1 GCA_030772935.1 Actinomycetota bacterium
GTAGCGTGACCGCGAAACACGTCGCCTGGTTCAGGTTCAAGGACGGGGTCAGCGAGGACCGCATCAACGAACACATGCGAGCCGTGCGCACCCTCGCCGATGTCGTGCCGGTCGTCAGCGCGATCGAATGCGGGGAGAGCTACACCGACCGTGCCGGTGGGCTGACCCACTGCATCATCGTCACGTTGCCAGATCGCGCGTCCCTGCCGCGATATCTCGAGCACCCGACACACCTGCCCATCGCCGATGCGCTGGTCAGCGACATCGCCGAGCTTCGCGTAATGGATCTCGACCTCGGCTGATCCGCCGCTCAGTCCCCCGAAGGGCTAACGCATGGTCATTCGGCTTGGGCACGTCCCGTTTCTGAACGGCATCGGGCGCGTTCCGTACACTTCTCGCCGTGCCCGCCACCCGATACGCCAAGAGCGGTGACGTCAATATCGCCTATCAAGTGGTGGGGGACGGCCCAGTAGACCTGGTCTATGTCCCGGGATTCGTCTCCAACATCGAATTGATGTGGGAGGACCCGGGGTTCACACGATTCTTCGACCGGCTCGCCTCGTTCGCGCGACTGGTGATCTTTGACAAGCGCGGCACCGGGCTCTCCGATGCCGTCCCCTTGGAGCATCTGCCCACCCTCGAGGTCCGCATGGACGACCTCAGGGCAGTCATGGACGCAGTTGGGTCGGAGAACGCCTTCCTGTTTGGTCACTCCGAAGGTGGAAACATGTGCGTTCTCTTCACGGCCAGCTACCCGCAGCGGGTGAGCGGGCTAATCCTCACCGGCTCCTATGTGAAGCGAATCCGCAGCGAGGAGTACCCGTGGGCACCGACCTGGGACGAGCGGCAGTCGGACATCGCCAGGACCATCGAAACCTGGGGCGATTGGGGTGACGATGACTTCGAGGTCATGGCTCCGAGCCGGGCCAGGGACCCCGCCTTCCGAGCCTGGGCCCAGCGCTACATGCGGCTCTCCGCCTCGCCCCGGGCGGCCGGAGTCTTGATGGAGATGAACTCGAAGATCGATGTCATCTCGATCCTCCCCACTATCCAGGTCCCCACCCTGCTCCTCTACCGGGAAGGGGACCGCGACGTCCTGGTCGAGGAGGGGCGATACATCACCTCCCGGATCCCCGGTGCTCGTCTGGTCGAGCTGCCCGGAGCGGATCACTGGTTTTGGGCGGGGAACAACGAGGAGATGTTGGGGGAGATCGAGGAGTTCGTCACTGGACAGCGGACCGTGGCGCCCACGGATCGGGTCCTGGCGACTGTGCTATTCACCGACATCGTCGGGTCGACCCGCCTCGCCTCGAGCCTGGGAGATCTCGCCTGGCGCGACCTGCTCGACCGTCACAACGCAGCCGTCCGCTCCGAGCTCGCGAGGTGGCACGGAGTCGAGATCGACGTCACCGGCGACGGGTTACTCGCCCGTTTCGACGGGCCGGCACGAGCGATCCGCTGTGCAACGTCAATCGCTGAGGTGGTACGCCAACTGGGCATCGAAGTTCGGTGCGGGGTCCACACCGGCGAGCTGGAGCTGGCGGGGAGCCGGGTGGTCGGCCTTGCGGTGCATGTGGGGGCCAGAGTGGTCGCCCTGGCCGGCCCCGGGGAGGTATTGGTGTCGAGGACGGTCAAGGACCTGGTGGCCGGGTCGGGCATCGATTTTGTTTCTCGCGGGGTCCACGAGCTCAAAGGAGTTCTCGAGCCCTGGGAGATCTTTGCCGTCGCCTGAGCCGGGGAAGTCACCACTTGGCTGGGGTAAAGTTCTGGCATGGCTGACGAAAAGAAGACGTCCAATATCAGGAACATCTGGACGCTCGCGCTTTCGATCCTTGGGGTCATCGCGGTTGTCCAAGAACTCCGCAAGCCCGCGAACGAAAGGACATGGCACGGAAAGGTCGCGGACTTTGTGCCATACGACTTCCGTATGCCGACAATCGGACGAGTGCGCAGCACATATTGGAATCCGGAGGGTCCGATCGTTTCGGGCAAGGTGTTCGGTGTCGGCTGGGCTCCCAATCTTGGAGCACTGACCAGGATGGCTGGCAACTGGCGTGCTAGTAAGGATTCCGCCCCCCAACCCTCATAGAGGATCTGGCGCGGGGCATCGACCGCGACTGATAAGCGCCTGCCGTTCCAAACCTCGCGAGAAGGGTGTGTTCTCGTATTGCCTAACACTCATTACTGAATAGACTAATGAGGGTGAGCTACTTGAACGGCGCCCGTCTCCGACAGATGCGTGATCTGAAGCGACTGTCGTTGAGCGATGTCTCGGCACGGACAGGGATAAGCAGGTCTCAGCTTTGCCTGATTGAGAATGGCAAAGTCGACCCTCGAATCTCGACTGTGGTGAAGATCCTTTCTTGTTATGGCAGGGGCCTTGCAGATCTCGAGCCGAATCCGATCGAGGTCGTATCCGTGGCTGACGTTCTCACGAGGGCAGAACGTGGCGTTCAATTGCTCGAGTCTGTCGGGCTAGGTCCCTCGGACCCAATAGTCAGGCTCGATCGGAAAGAACAGCGCCAGGTTGACGTTGGTCTAGAACGCACGGCGCTGGCAACTCGGAGTTGAGACAGGTCGAGAAAGCGCGTTCGGCGCTCGCTGTAGCGCAGTCCGAACATCAGAACGCCATCCTTCGCAGTCTCTGGTTGGCGAAGGCGGCGGACTACGCAATCAAAGGACGAGCCGTCCTGGTTGGGGGAGCGGCGGTGAACCTGCATACGGGTTCATACCGACCCACCGACGTCGACATGTGCGCCCTCCTCGACGCCTCCGATCGTCGAACATTGGTCGAACTCGGGTTCACCAACTCACAAGGCGACCACTTCGAGTACCAATTCGAGGATGGAGAGCTGTGGTTGTTGGAGTTTCCGGACTCGCAGGTAGACGGCGACACAGAGTTGATCGATTTGAGCTCGGAGGATCGACTCGCCGTGATTTCAAAGGAGTCCCTCATCGTTGACCGGCTTCTACAGGCGACCGACGGTTCGAGGGTCACATTTGAAGAGGCAGTCAGGCTCTGTGTCGTGGTCTACACGAGTGCGAACTGGTCATGGGTCGAATCCGAGATTGAAAGGCGGGATTCAATTGAACCCGGGCTCCGGCTAGCTGACACCTTCGCCCGGGTAATGGAGGAAGTCCGTGTCCAGCTCGAACGAAGCCATGAGGTCGGTTGAATCCGCTGACACGTCCCGTTTCTAAACCCGTCCCGTTTTCTCAGGGTCGTTGCCCTGCAACGCTCGGTCCTTCCGGATAGGTGCTCCGGACCGACCTCCACGGCTGAGCAACAATTCACGCCTACTAGCCTCGCCTACCCCTTTCAGTAAGGAGTAGGTGTGTTCGCGCGTCTTGGACGTTGGTGTTTTCGCAACCGGGGCAAGGTCGCCCTCGGCTGGCTCGCTGCCTTCATTCTGGGCGGCGTCCTTGCCAACGCGGTGATCGGCACCGCCTACAGCACCGAATTCTCGCTCCCCGACGTCGAGAGCCGGCGCGGTTTCGAGATCCTTGACGAGCACTTCGCTGGATCCGCCGCAGGTGGCGAGGGCGGGACCATCGTGTTCCGGGCCGAACAGGGCGTCACAAACCCTGAGGTCCAGGCGGCGATGACGGAGTTCTTCGATGAGGCGAGCCAGCTCGAGGGAATCACTCTGGTCAGCCCCTACTCCCCAGAAGGGGCGCAACAGATCGCAGCACAGGGTCCGGAAGCAGGCCTCATCGCCTACGCCCAGATCGGCGTCTCCCGCGACATCACACTCGAGGAAGCCGGGGTCGTCAGTGACGAGCTCAAGGAGCTGATGCCTGACATTGAAGGGCTCCAGATCGAACTCGGTGGACAGATCTTCGCCGAGTTCGAGGTACCGAGCTCGGAGCTGCTCGGAATTGCCTTCGCCATCATCGTTCTGATCCTCGCTTTCGGGTCCGTGCTCGCCATGGGCCTGCCAATCGGGATCGCCCTGGCCGGGATCGGCCTCGGCACCGCCCTGGTCGGGATCCTCAGCAACGTCCTCTCGATTCCGGAATTCTCCACGACTGTCGCGGTGATGCTCGGTCTCGGCGTCGGGATCGACTACGCCCTTTTCATCGTCACCCGGTACCGGGAGAACATGCACGCCGGGGCGTCGATCGAAGAGGCAACGGTGGTCGCTATGGACACGGCAGGTCGCGCCGTCGCCTTTGCGGCGACGACTGTTGTCATCTCCCTGGTCGGCATGGTGCTGATGAACCTTGCATTCATCACCGGGATCGCCATCGCCTGCGCCGCGGTGGTCGCGGTCACCGCCGTCGCATCGCTCACACTTCTCC
>JALYNX010000197.1 GCA_030772935.1 Actinomycetota bacterium
CCCAAGCGGAGGTATCAAACGGGCAATGGCCCACTAGTGTCTTCCGCCGGATGCCTGGGTCAATTTCGCTCGTCTATTGGCCACTCCTTGTGGTGGCCGCTTACTTCTTAGGGTCGATTCCGTTCGCCCAGGTTCTCGGACGTCTCAAAGGGGTGGATCTTCGGACGGCAGGTACTGGCAATGTCGGTGCCGGCAACCTCACCAAGATCGCGGGCGTCGGTTGGGGTCTCTCCGCCGGTCTTCTCGACGGGTTTAAGGGCCTCATCCCTGTCCTCATAGCGAAAGAGATGGGTCTTGGCCCGGGCGCCTCCGGTCTCGCCGGGCTGGCTGCGGTGATCGGGCACAACTGGTCGATCCTCATCAGGGGACGATCGGGACGGGGCCTGGCCACCTCGGTTGGCGTGATGGCGGCCCTCGACCCGGTCCTCCTCGTCTGGACCACTGGATGGGCTGTTGCCGGCTGGAAGATCGGAGGCGGGGTTGCCGGATTCTTGGGATGGGGCCTGCTCCCAATCGTGGCGATCGCCATGGGTCGCCCACCGACCGAGTACCTGTTCCTCCTGCTGCTGTCCGTGGTGCTCATGGGCCGGCGGATCCAGGGCAACCCGGAGAGCGAGCGTGGTGTGAGACCGTCCCTGCGACGGGCCGTGTTCGACTCCGACCCCGGCGATCACGACTTTCCACACACGGTTGACGAGCCGCTGACTCCGTGAGCCCGAAGCGGGTAGCCATCATCGCCGGGATCTCGGCGGTCGTGTATATCGGCGTTGCCGTTTTCGTCTTCGATCGCTTCGACCTGCCGAAGATGAGCCCGGTGGCCTGGGCCCTGGTCGCGCTGGCAGCTGTCGCTCAGATCAGCGCCAAGTGGTTCTTCGGGCTTCTCTTCAAGGAATCTGTCGAGGAGGCCGGTGGCTCGTTGCGGGCCTTCAGTGCATTCAAAGGAGCCTTGGTAGGGGCGGGTGTTGCCCGGCTCATCCCGGCTGGTGGGGCCATTACTCCAGTGGCCATGGCCTGGACGGTCCGCGACGAGGAGCGAGCCACCACCGGAGCGGCGATCCGGACCGTCCTTCTCAACTACGCCTCGCTTCTGATCATGACCGGCGTCGGCCTCCTGGTCGCCCGTCCTCGGGAGAGCGCCCAGGTCCTCTCGGTGAGCCTTGTCGTCCTGGCGCCATTCGTCCTCGGCGCCGGTCTGTTGCTCATGTTCGGCTCGGGCAAGCTCGGCTCTGTCTCCCGTTTCTTGCCCCAAACCATTCGCAAGCGCCTCGACGCCTCGATGATCGACCATCTCCCCGGCATCGAGTCCCAGCTCTACATCTGGGCCCGTGTCATTCTCGAAGCGTCAGCTCTTGGATTGGTGATGCACGCCTTCGGGATCGACGTCGGCATCTTTCAGGTCGCGGCGGCGTTCGGCGTCTGTTCTTTGGCCGGGGGGCTCCCCGGTACTCCTGGTGGCCTGTTGGTCACAGAAGGCAGTCTCGTGTTCATACTCAGTGCATACGGGTTTCCGGCGGAGACGACACTGGCGCCGGTGCTCGTCTTCCGCATCGTCTCCTACTGGCTCCCAGCCGGCCTCAGCCTGCTCGCGGGAGGGTCCACCTTCCTCCAGTCCCCCGAGGCCAAAGAGGCGGCCGCAGAATCCACCTGAGCGACCGGTTAGCCTCGCCTCATGACGGACAAAGTCACCTTCGAGCTCCTCAACCAAGACGGGGAGACCGTTTCCTCAGACGATTTCGCCGGTCGCCGCCTCGTCATGTTCTTCTACCCGGCAGCTATGACTCCTGGGTGCACCCTGGAGTCGTGTGAGTTCCGGGACAGTTACAGCGAGTTCACCGCGGCCGGATACGACATTGTCGGCGTGAGTCCCGATGCTCCCGCGCGTAACGCCAAGTTCAGGGAGAAGGAAGGGCTCAATTTCGACCTTCTCTCCGATGAGGACCATGCGCTGGCCGACGAGTTGGGAGCCTGGGGAGAGAAGAAGATGTACGGCAAGACCAGTGAGGGCTTGATCCGGTCCACGTTCGTCCTCGGCCCCGACGGCGAAATCGAGAAGGCCTACCGCAACATCAAGGCGACCGGCCACGTCGCCAGGGTCAAACAGGACTTGTTGGGCTGATCGTGTTCCTAGTGCAGCGCGTCACGCATCCGTGACGGGGGTGCATGAAGGTTGACTGGGTTTCGCGTCAACTCCCAATTTCGATTCCGGCCATCTCCTCCAACGCCTTGACCAGGGCGTGATTGCCCTCCTGTCCCAGTCCCCGGGTTTGCAACGCCCGGTAGAGCTGGAAGACAAGGGCCACCCCAGGCAAGGGAACTCCTAACTCGTCAGCGGTCTCGAGGACCAGGCGGAGGTCCTTTTGTTGGAGATCGATCGTGAATCCCGGTTGCCAGTCACGAACGACCATCTTCGGGCCGCGATTGGAGAGCATCCACGAACCACCGGCGCCTCCCTCGACGGCGTTGATGGCCTTCGCCAGATCGATGTCAGCAGCCTCGCCCAGCAGCAATGCCTCCGAGACCGCCAATTGGTTCACCACAACCAACACCTGGTTCATCAATTTGACCAGTTGTCCGGACCCCGGCTCCTCGCCAACGTGCACGATCGACTTCGAGTAGGTCTCGAGGTAGGGCCGCGCTTGTTCCAGGGCATCGGCTGGACCGCCGACCATAACCGCGAGCGTGCCATTCACTGCTCCCTCGGAGCCGCCGGACACCGGTGCGTCGAGCCAGTAGACCTCACTCTCCGCGGCCCGAGAGGCGAACTCCTTGGTTGCGGAGGGCGAGATCGTCGAGTGGTCGACGATGATCGCCCCTGGGCCAAGACCTTGGATCACCCCCGAGTCGCCGAAGACAACCTCTTCGACAACGGGAGTGTTCGAGACCGAGATCATGACGATATCGCTCTGCTCGCCGAGGTCCCGAGGGCTGAGCGCGACGTCGCACACGAGGTCGACCGCCTTCTCCGGGGTGCGGTTCCAAACCGTGACCGGATTCCCGGCGAAGAGCAGATTGGACGCCATCCCATGGCCCATGATTCCGAGACCGGCGAACCCAAGGCGTGTCATGGCCGGTGACACTAGGACTCTGCTAAACCCGGGGGGTCATGCCCCACGATCGCCTCGACGCCGCCCTCAACCAGGAAGTCGTGGCGCTGCGCGCCGCGGGCACTGCCAAGAGCTCGGAGTCGGTCATCAGCCGAATCATCCCGCCCGCGGTCGGTCGTGGCCCCCGGCTCGGGCTCGCCGGTTCCGATGTCGAGTTCCTCCGGATGAATTCCAACGGTTACCTGGGTCTGGCCCGTCATCCTTTGGTGATCGCTGCAGAGGAGGCGGCGACCCGCGCCTTCGGCGCCGGTCCGGGTGCGGTTCGTTTCATCTCGGGGACCTATCAGCCCCATGTCGACCTCGAGGAGAGACTGGCCGGCTTTCACGGACGGGAGCGGTCGATCATCTTTTCATCGGCCTACGCCACGGTGGTTTCGGCACTGAACGCACTGATCACCCCCGAGACTCTGGTCCTTTCTGACGAGCTGAACCACAACTGCATCATCAACGCGCTTCGGATGGCGCGCCCGGCCGCACGCGAGGTCTATCGGCATCTCGATTTCGACGGGTTGGACAGTGCCCTCGGCCAGGCTGGTGGCTCGGCGCGACGAGCCGTCGTGGTCACCGACGGGGTGTTCTCGATGCGGGGCGACCATGCCGATTTGGCCGCCCTCCAAGAGGTTGCACGGTCCCACGACCCAGCCTTTCCCGAGAATGTGGTGGTGGTAGTCGATGACTCTCACGGGGTCGGGGCCTACGGCGTGACGGGCCGGGGCACCGAGGAGATCACCGAGTCGGGCCCGGTCGATGTCCTCATCGGGACCTTGGGCAAGGGATTCGGGGTCAACGGGGGGTACCTGGTCGGAAGCGAGGGTCTGATCTCCTACTTGCGGGAGAAGGCCCCGATGTACATCTACTCCAACCCGATCACCGTTGGGGAGGCCGCAGCCTCGATTGCCGCCCTCGATGTTGTCGACTCCGAGGAGGGCAGGGGGATGCTGGCTCACCTCGCCGCGTTGACCCGCAAATTCGAGTCGGGTCTTGTCGAGCTCGGCTTCGAGACCATCCCCGGGCCGCATCCCGTGGTGCCGTTGATGATGAGGGACACCGAGCGAACCTCGGCGTTGGTGGAGTATCTGTTCGACAATGGGGTGTGGGCGACCGGTCTCAACTATCCGGTTGTCCCCAAAGGTGACGAGGAGATCAGGTTCCAGGTCAGTGCCGACCACACCGAGCCCGACATCGACTTCGTTCTGGAGGTGCTGAGGGGTTTCGAGGGGTGACCTGCGGGCGCTCAGCCCGCCTCGACCACCACCAGCACCGCGTCCGCCTCCACTTGCTCGCCGGGGAGGGCTCCAACCGAGATGACAGTTCCCGGCCAGGGCGCGCGCAGGGTGTGCTCCATCTTCATTGCCTCCAACACGAGCAAGGTCTGACCTTCCTCCACCCGATCTCCCACCTTCACATCGACCCTGATCACCCGACCCGGCATCGGGGAATGAAGCGATCCCGGGTCCTCCTCGACCGCCACTCGGGCGAACCGCGGCAACTCTTCCAGCAATAGCGGGCCGGAGGGGCCGTCCACATAGCGGGTCGATCCCACCCGATCGATGGCGAACCTCAGGTGATCGCCGTCGACATCGACGGTGACGTCGGTCGGGCTCTGGGCGACAACCGTGACCTCTTCGTAACCGACCTCGATGGTCGTCTCCCCCCATCGATAGGCGACTCTCTGGGTTTGGCTCGGCGAGTTGCGCCAGGCGGGCTCGATCGATCCCAGCACCAGTGCTTGTTGCTTCCGGTACAGCCGGTCAGCAACGGCGACCGCACCCGCGGCGCGATCGGCTTCGACCTCGTCGACCAGCGGGGCGAACAGGGTCTCGCGGTGGATGTCGAGGAAATGGGTGTCGGTTCTGCCCGCGATGAAGGCCTCGTGTTCGAGGACCCGGACCAGGAGCTCACGGTTGGTGGTCGACCCGTGGATGCGGGCGTGCCGCAAGGCATCGGCCAATCTCGAGGCCGCCGCCTCTCTGGTGGGGGCGTGGGCGATCACCTTGGCCAGCATCGGGTCGTAGTGAACCGAGACCGTCGAGCCGTCCTCGACCCCGGAATCGACCCGAATCTCCGGCTGATCCGGGAACGCGAAGCGATGGATGCTCCCGGTGACCGGGAGGAAATCGTGGGTCGGGTCCTCCGCATAGAGCCGTGCCTCGATCGCGTGGCCAGAAAGGGAGGGGGCCAACGCTTCTGGCGGGAGCGGTCGACGGTTCGCCACCTCGATCTGGAGAGCCACCAAGTCGAGACCGGTGACCATCTCGGTGACCGGATGCTCGACCTGGAGCCGGGTGTTCATCTCGAGAAACCAATACTCTCCGTCCTGGAACAGGAATTCGATGGTCCCGGCACCGACATAACCCACCGCCCTGGCTACTGCCACCGCCGAATCGCCCATCTGATCTCGCAACATCTGGTCGATTGCCACCGAGGGCGCTTCTTCGATGATCTTCTGGTGTCGCCGTTGGATCGAGCATTCCCGCTCGTGGAGCGAGACCAGATTCCCTTGGGTGTCGCCGAACACCTGGAATTCGATGTGACGCGGTGCTTCCAGGTATTTCTCAAGGAAGACTGTGTCGTCACCGAACGAGGCTGTGGCTTCCCGTCTCGCGGCCGCTATCGCCTCGCCGAGGTCCTGGGCGGCATGCACCACCCGCATCCCCTTGCCGCCACCACCGGCGCTTGCCTTGACCAACACGGGATAGCCGATGGACTCCGCAGCGGCGATGGTCGCGTCTTCGCCAAGACCGGTCAGGTCGACACCGGGAAGGGTGGGGACTCCCACCGTTTGCACGAGCGCCTTTGAGGCGAGCTTTGAACCCATGACCTCGATGGCCTCCGGAGGGGGTCCGATCCAGATCAGACCGGCCTCGATCACCTCCCGGGCGAACCCTGCGTTCTCGGCAAGGAACCCGTACCCGGGATGGATGGCATCGGCACCGGCCTCCTGAGCGGCTGCCAGCACACGGGCACCATTGAGATAGGTATCGACGGGAGTCGATCCGGGAAGATTTACAGCGGTGTCGGCTTCGCCGACATGAGGTTCGGTGGCGTCGGCGTCTGAATAAACGGCGACCGTCTCTACCCTCACCTCACGACAGGTACGGAAGATCCGCCGAGCGATTTCGCCGCGATTGGCTACCAGGATTCTCCGGATCATCGGTCGGGAGAGGCTACCGGCGGAAACCTTTTCCGACTCCACGGCGTCATAACCCTGTCGTCCTAACACGAGAAAAGGAGTCGCGCCCAATGAGCGACACACGGGTCAGAGAAAAAGAATCCCAAAAAGAAGTAGTCCAGAAACCAATACAGCCGCCGCGACGCAGGTGGGGCATCGTTCCCATCGCCATCGTTCTTGGTGTAGTTGCCCTGTTCATCGTCATCGGAATGGCAGTCGTCTCCGGTTTTCGCGGGATGGTCGACGCCATACCCACGCCCGGGGAGATCGCGGCGGTGTTTGAGCCAGAGCCGTACGAGGAGATCGGCCCGGTGGTCATCAGCTCGATTCGGGATTTGTCCAATCTGACCACGATCGAAACCGTCCAGTACACAATTGTCGACAAGGGCACCGACCGCGGTTGGTTGGACTGGGCCCGAGGCGACAGTCTCCAGCTGTTCGCCGTGGCCAAGATCGGCGCCGGCATCGATCTGAGTCAGATAACGGTGCGCAATGTCTCGCTTGACCCCTCAGGCGTCGTTGAGATCAGTCTCCCTGCCGCGGAGATCCAGTACGTCTCGGTCGACAACGAGGCAACCCAGATCCTCGACCGGGAGACCGGCCTGTTCACCAAAGGCGATCCCCGACTGGAGACAGATGCCAGGCAAGTAGCCGAGGAAGTCCTGGTCCAGGGTGCCCTCGACGACGGTCTGTTGGCGCAGGCCGAGGCCAATGCCAGAAGCGTCCTCACCGACTTCCTGATTGGGCTCGGTTATCGGGACGTGGTGGTGGAATTCACCGGCTGAGGTGGAGACCACTGAGTTAACGCTACAAACAGGAGATCGGCCTTCGGTGGTGGACATCACCGCTGAAGTCATCGGGTTTGTCCGAGAGCATGGTGATGGGTTGCTCACGGTGTTTGTACCGCACGCCACCGCCGGTGTCGCCATCATCGAGACGGGCGCGGGAAGCGATGGTGATCTGCTCGATGCCATCGCTGAGCTGTTGCCCGCGGCCGAGGGACGTTGGCGTCACAACCACGGGAGCCCCGGACATGGCAGAGACCATGTTCTTCCTGCCCTAATCAGCCCCAGTGTCACTATCCCCGTGATCGACGGTCGCCCTACGCTCGGAACGTGGCAATCGGTGGTCTTGGTCGATACCAATGTCGACAATCAGACGCGTCGGGTTCGGCTCTCCTTTATCGGCGGGTGACCTGGCATCTCCCCTCGTCGACCGAGGCATGGGTCAGAGAATCTGACTCAGAAAGAGCTTGGTGCGGTCTTCACGAGGGTTGGTGAAGAAATGCTCGGGCGTGCCCACTTCGACGATCTGCCCATCGGCCATGAATACCACCCGGTCAGCTACCGCCCGGGCGAAACCCATCTCGTGGCTGACCACGATCATGGTCATTCCCCCTTGTGCGAGCTCAACCATGACCTCGAGCACCTCTTTGATCATCTCGGGGTCGAGCGCCGAGGTCGGCTCGTCGAAAAGCATCACCTTGGGTTGCATGGCAAGGGCACGGGCAATGGCAACTCGCTGTTGCTGACCGCCGGAGAGCTGACCCGGGTACTTGCGGGCCTGCTCGGGGATCTTCACCCGCTCCAGCATCTGCATTCCCAGATCGTCGGCCTCGTTCTTTGGCATCCGGCGTACGAGACGCGGCGCCAGAGTGACGTTGTCGATCACGGACAGATGTGGGAACAGATTGAACGACTGGAAGACCATTCCTGTCTCCCGACGGACTTCTTGGATATTGCGCACATCATCAGACAGCTCGATCCCGTCGACGACGACCCGGCCTTTGTCGTGCTTCTCCAGGCGGTTGATGCACCGAATCAAGGTGGACTTGCCACCCCCCGAAGGGCCGATGACCACCACCACCTCCTGACGACCCACCTTCATGTCGATGCCCTTCAACGCCTGAAAGCTGCCGAAGTACTTGTCGACATCCTCGAGCTCGATGATTGCGTCACCCACCGCCTGGGTCGCGTCGGCGAACACCGATTCCATGGATTCACTCATCTCACCCCTACCCCGAGCTTTCTCTCAAGACGCTGACTCTCGCGTGACATGGTGAACGACCCGACCCAGAACAAGAATGCAACGAACAGAAGCGACTCGATGATGAGTCCCTGACCCCGGTAGGCATCCTGCTGGGTGATCGCCTGGCCAGCGGTCAACAGATCGAGGATTCCCAGAGCGAGACCCGCCAAAGTCGTGTCCTTGAACAGTGAGATGAATTGACCGATCTGCGCTGGGATCACATTGCGCAATGCCTGAGGCAGGACGATGCGGGTCATCTGGCGGTAGGGGCTGAGTCCCAGGGCCTTTGCTGCTTCCTCCTGACCATGTGGCACCGACTGCAGGCCACCACGCACGATTTCGGCCACATAGGCGGCGGTGAACAGGGTGAAAGTCACCACGGCTCTCAGGGGCTTGCTGGGTGCGATCCAGGGTGGGACGAAAAACTCGAGGGACACGTTGGCCATCAGGAGCAGCACGTAGAGCGGTGCGCCTCGCACGAATTCGATATACGCGACCGACAACGATCTGAGAAGCGGCAGCTTCGATCGACGACCGAGAGCAAGCAGGATTCCCAGCGGAAAGCAAAGAATGATCCCTGCGCCGGCGGCCGTCACGTTGAAGAGGAATCCCTCCCATTCAGCGAAGGGGACTGCGTCCACCAGATACAGGAACACGACGAA
>JALYNX010000198.1 GCA_030772935.1 Actinomycetota bacterium
CAATGACCGCCCGGGCAATATAGAAACACACCGCCCCCAGTAGGAAGACGCCCCACACCGAGCGGCGAAACACGACAGCGCCGATCAAAGCCCCAGCAACGGCTAACAGGTTCGCCGTTAGCCCAGCACTGCCAATCGGTGCCACCAGGCCGTTGACTGCGATCGCGACGAACAGCGCCACCGGGAACACGTCGAGGAACTTGCCCACTCGCCCGCCAGGAGCCTGTCGCGGGCTGATCAAGAACGACACCCGCGTCGCGAATGTGATCACCGCCACCCCGAGGACCACGGCGAGGTCACTCATCGACGAATACACCGATGAGGGCGGCCGCTGTGGCTGCCACCGTCACCTGCCAGGCAACCGGAAGGGTCTCGGTTGCGACGACAGTCGCCACCACCGACGCTGCCACGACGACCCAATCACGTCGGGTGTGCACCATCGGCGCCGCCAGCCCCAGGAAGAGCAAACCAAAGAGAACCCCGATCCCGGCAGCCTCGGGATCGATCGAGGAGCCGAACCAGACTCCTCCAGCGGTACCCACGAGCCAGCCTGCATAAAGCGCCAAATCGGCGCCGGACTTGTAGGCGACGAGGTCTTCAACGCCACGAACCGCGGCTCTCAATGTCAGACCGAACGACTCGTCGACAAGCACAAAGGCGAGCCGTAGCCGGGTCCGCAGTGACTGAGGTCCGATCATCTCCGCCATGCGGGCCGACATCGGGAGATGGCGCAGGCCGAGCCCAGTAGCTGCGATCAGGACCGGAATCGCGCCTGCCGCCAGCAGACCGACCATCGCAAACTGGGCAGCGCCGGACATGGTCACGACCGAGGAGAGCAAGGTCAGTTCAGGGGTGAGGCCGGCGTCCAGCGCTACGACGCCGTAGGCCAACCCAAACACAGCGACCGCCACCGCGATGAGGGCCGAGTCACGGAACCCTCTCCGAAACGACGGGCTGTCAAACACTTGTCGACGTTAATTGGTTGGGGCGACAGCTCCGGCCGGCAATCAGTCGTAGACCCCGGCCAGGAACGCCCTTCCTTCGGCCACCACACAAAGCAACGCCCCCGCCGAGGTGACCAGCTGATAGCGGTCGGCGTCCTTCTCCCCCAGCCACCAACGGGCACTGAGACGCCACGGCCCACTCCAGGTGAGCACCGGTTCCCATCGAGTGCCGAGTCGCACCCGAGACGGCATCCCACCGTCCCACTCCACTTCCAAGGACTCAAGACGGGGCGGGACCAACGCCGGGCTGGGACCGGGAGTGGCTCCCGGCCAGGGCGCATCACGATCCCGGGCGGAAGTGGTCGGCGGCTCCCCCCATCGCGACCAGGCCACTCTCTCCTGGGGCATCCTCCCGCCCTGGGCCCTCCCCTGGAGCACGGCGTCAGGGCCGAGCAGTGCCTGGGCCCGGGTCAGGGCACGCTCTGCTTCGATCCTCGAGGTTTCGTCCTGGAGCAGACCGAGCTGTCGTCCCTGATCGGAGAGATCGGCGGGAGCTATCCGCAGTCTCACGATCCCACCGGGCACCCCACCCGCCTCGACCCAGGCCCGAAGTTGCCACCACACTCGATCGGAGAGGGCCCTTTCGGTGAAGGGGTCCGCCGAACGCCAGATCCGCTCCCGCGCCTGCCCGGTCGCAGACTCGGCGAGGATCGATACTCGATGTGGCGCCACACCGCTCACCCGCAGACCGCGCAGCAAACGCTCTGCCAGGGCCCGGGAGGCAAAGGCGACCGCATCGAGAGTTTCCAAAGGATCCTCGAAGACGGCATCGACGGCGAGATCCGGTGAGATCTCTCGAGGATCGACCAACCGGTCCTCCCCACTGGCCAGCCGGTGGGCGAGAGACCCCTGATTGCCGAAACGCGTAGCCAGCGCATCACGGGGCAATCGGGCCAACTCACCAAGAGTGCCGATTCCAAGCCAGCGGAAAGTGTCGATCAATTCCTCTCCGTTCATGCTCTCCCGGAGGGTGGCCAGATCGAGTCGGGAGAGAAACCCAATGGTGTCCTCGACCACCTGGGGCCGACCTACTGCTGCGGTTGCAGAGGCCCAACGTGCAGCGAAGGGTCCATCCGCGACCCCCACTAGAGCCTGGCCACCACGGAGATGACCGACGAGGTTGGCGACTTCCTTGACCACCCGCTCGACGAGTGCAGCCTCACCCCCATAGAAGCGAACCGCACCGGCAACCGGTACGTAGACCAGACCTGGAGACACCACTTCGACCCGCGGGACCAGGTCTTCGATACCCTCCACCACCGGCTCGAAACGGCGGGCTTCCTCCCCCGGGTCACGGATCAGCACAGTCGCAAACGGGGCCAACGCCTCCGCCTCCCGGCGGGGCATGCCCAGGGTCACCCCTGCATCGAGAACATCACTTGTGGCGCCGACGACCCGGTCGTCGACGATCAGCACCGGGTCACCCGATGGAGCGTCGGGCCTCCCCAACGACCACATCGGAAACCACACGCACAACGTCCGCACCTTCATCCTCGACCTCGAATCGCCGGGTCACCCCGGCCGACCCTCTACCGGACGCCTCCAGCACCAGACGTCGTTTCTTCAATCTTCCGTGGCCCCGATCCGCTCCTTCCCAGGTGACCCCCAGTGCCCGAAGCCGGAGATGGGCAACACCGCCGGGGAGGGCCCTGCCCATGGGACGCATCGCCACCGCCACCCCTCTCGCCCTGGCCAGTGCCGCCAGACGACGCAGATCCTGATCCCTGACTTCCGCGGGGACCTCGGCATAGAGGGCGTGCACTCCTTCGAGAAGGGCGGCGGTCACCTTCGGCCAGATCCGGGGCTCGTCACAACGCACAATGACCAGATGCTCGGGAACCACCCCGGTCTCCCAGGCAGCCTCGGGTGAGATCCAACACCTGGTGTCGAGAACCACCACCGGGGCCACCAGAGAAGGTTCGGCGAGAAGTCTCAGACCGAGACGGGTGAGCCCGGTCCCGGAGTCACCAACCATTTCGGTGATCCGACCCGGTTGGAGACGGAGCGTGCCCTCCATATCGAAGAAACGTTGAGGTTTCTCCAGGACCACACGCTCGATGCCCAAAGTGACTCCGCTATCGGGCACTTCATCATATCGAACATATGTTCGATAGCAAGAGGGCTCAGCCTTCCTCCAACTCCTCCAGCGTTCGCGGCCAGTCGTCCTTGAGCAGGCGGGACAACGAGCGATCGGCCAACAGCTTGCCCCCGGTCTGGCAGGTGGCGCAGTAGTTGGTCTCGTTGCTGGCGTAGACAATCCGCTGCACAGGTGACCCACAGCGGGGGCATGGCTCCTTGAACTTCCCATGCACCGCCATGTCCTCTCGAAAAGCGGTGACCTTGGTTGGCCAGCCCTCCCCCACCTCGGCGCGCAGCCGCTCGGTCCACAACTGCAACGAGTTGATCACCGCTCCATGCAATCGGCTCGCCTCCTCTTCGGTGAGTTGCGATGTCCGTTTCACCGGTGAGAGTCGAGCGTCCCAGAGGATCTCATCCGAATAGGCGTTGCCGATCCCGGAGAAGATTCGGGGATCCGTCAGAGCCCGTTTCAACGTCCGGTTCTCGGAGCGAAGGGCCACACCGAAGGCGGCGGCATCCACCTCCAATGGCTCCACGCCTCCACGGTCCAGGGCCGCGACACCCTCCATGCCCCGACTCATCCAGATCCCAGCTCGCTTGTGGGTCCCCTGTTCGGTCAGCACCAGTGTCCCCGGCTCGAAGTCGAGCGCTGCCAGGCCGACCTTCTTCGGGATTGGCTTGCCCCTGGCCTCCCAACGAAGCCGTCCCGCCACCATGAGATGGATCACCAAGAAGAGATCGTCTTCGAACCCGAAAACGATCCGCTTCCCCACCCGGTGCAACGCTGTGACCCGCGAGCCAACCGCAGCGTCATAGGGAGGGTCGAAGGTGCGGAGCACCGATGGCGAGGCGATCCGCACCGCTTCGAGGTTCTCCCCCAGGACTCGACGCTCCAAGGCCTCGATATAGACGACGATGTCTGGCAGCTCCGGCACCGCGCCGACGCTACCGGCCGGCTATCGATCGCCGATCAGAGTTCCGCTGAAAAGGACGCTCACTCCAACAATGATCCCACCGGCGATGAAGCCGTAGGCCATCAGATCGTTGGCGTCGGGTCGCACATCCTGGACCGCGAGCGCGAACACGGCGATCAACCCAACGATGGCGAGTACGGCTGCGATTTGAGCCCACCTCACGCCACGACCGAGCAGGTAGGCGATCGCAACCATGACCGAGCCGCCGATCGAGAAGGCCAGCCAATAAGGGCCGAGCGGCCCGGACACCAAACCAACCAGGGCTGGTCCCGCCCGCAAGACCACGCCACCGGCGAGGATCAGTACACCCCCGAGAGCGAATGCGATCGCGGCGAGATTGGATGTCGGCGTCGCCGGCTCCGGGAGGGGTGCTGCTTGCTCGACGTTGTGAGAGGCGGCGATCCTTCTGGCGAGACGGGGTGAGGCCGTCAACAGCCCGAGCTCCTCGGCGAGGGCGACGTCGTTGTCGGTCTTGAGGATGAGCTCCTCACCCTCCGCCCGAATCGCAAATCCCTCGTTGAGGGCGTGAATCCCCATCCCCTTGACGGCCCATTCGCCAATCAGCTCGTTTCCGGAAAGGAGTCGCAGCCGATTGGAATCGGCGAACACCTTCACCGGAATTGTGCGTGAGGTCTCGCCCCTCATATGGACGATTCCCTCGGCCTCCATCGCCAAAAACCAGCCCCCTTGATTAGGACAACTCAACAATTCTACGACCCGAAACAGGCGTTTCGTGTGTAACGACAGACACTCCCTCTACCGTTCCCTCATGGCTCCCACCGAGGTTTCGCCACGCAATCTGCCCGACCTCCGGCGAATGCAGGCCATCTTGAGCGCCATTCTCGAGCATCGCGGCCCGGGATACGCGATCCATCCCGGGGATCTCGCCTTCTGGGCGTATCACAGCGACCCACAGACAGACGATGCCGTGAGTTACTGGCTCGACGGCGATCGTGGATTCGTGGTCCTCGATGCTCACGAGCAACAGATCGCGATCTTCTGCATGCCCGATCAGTCGCCGATTCCCTTGTTGGAGTGGGCCAGTGGGCAGCTCGGACCGGATGCCAGGCTCTGGTATGTATCGAGCGAGGACAAGGTTCTCGCCACCGACCTGGAGAAGGCCGGATACCGCGACGTCGGGCTCGACGGCCCGATCTTCACACGCAGGTTGACCGCAGAGGACGCCGCTCCCCGGCCGCCTGCGGGTTTCACCCTGAGAGCTATGACCGGCGAGGAGGAGGCCGATCGCCGCCGTCGAGCATCACATGCAGCCTTCAAATCGACGATGGATCCGGATCAGCATCTGGAGCGCTATCTCCGATTCATGCGCTCTCCGGTCTACGACCCGGAGCGTGACCTGGTGGCAGTGGCTCCTGACGGAACCATCGCCTCATTCATGATCTGGTGGCCGGATGCCTCAGGCATCGCGCAAATCGAGCCCATGGGCACCGATCCCGCGTTCCATCGACAGGGCGTGGGCCGGGCGCTGATCGAGTTCGCCTTCTCCCGGATGCGGGAGGCCGGCATGACCGAGGTGCGGGTGATCACGGACGAACACCGACAGGACGCGGTTGCCTTCTACGCGGCGGTCGGCTTCACACGGGTCGCCGATCTGCGTTTCTGGAAACACACGGCCACGTGAAAGGGGGCGGGATCTCTCCCGCCCCCTATGAAACTCAGCTGTTGTGTTCAGCTCTTGCTGAGATCCTCGAAGACCTCATCGAAGGGTTGAGCCACCCGTCGCCGCTCGGTGCCGGCCGCTGCCGGTTCGGATGCGGCCGCCGGTGCCGCCGGAGCCTTCTCAGGAGCCGGACGGTCGTCCCGATTTCGGTCGCGGCCATCACGGCCACCCCGGCCTCGGTCACGGTCGCCGCCGCCTGAGCCGCCACGGCCCCGGTCACGGTCTCCACCGCCCGAGCCGCCACGGCCCCGATCCCGATCGCCGCCACCCGAGCTGGGTGGCTCCGAGTCGGGCAAGGTGGCCCCTTCGAGCGCTTCGATCAATTCGAGGCTGACTTTGCCCCGGTCGATCTCCCGCACCCGGACCTTCAGCTCCTGTCCGTCGGTCAGGTAATCCTCGACTCGCTCGACCCGTGTCGAGCCGTCGAGACGAGAGATGTGGAGCAGACCGTCACGTCCAGGGAGGATGTTGACGAATGCACCGAACTTGGTGATGTTCACCACCTTGCCCGTGTACTCGGTTCCCAACTCGACTTCAGGCGGGAAGGCGATCTGCATGATCTTCTCTCTCGCGGCTGCCAGAGCGGTGCTGTCCGAGGAGGCGATCCTGACGATGCCCTTGCCGTCGGCCTCTTCGATCTCGATCGCGGCTCCGGTGACCTCTTCGAGCTCACGAATGACCGCACCCTTGGGACCGATGACTTCACCAATCTTGTCCTTGGGGATCTCGATCGACTCGATGCGAGGAGCAAACTCGTTCATCTCGGCGCGTGGCTCGGCAATCGCCTCGGCCATCTTGTCGAGAATGATGAGCCGGGCCACTTTGGCCTGATCCAAAGCGTCAGCCAACACCTCGGAGGGCAAGCCTTCGAGTTTCGTGTCGAGCTGGAGGGCAGTGATGACGTCCCTTGTGCCGGCCACCTTGAAGTCCATGTCACCAAGAGCATCCTCGGCTCCGAGGATGTCGGTGAGGGTCACGTACTTGCCATCCCTGTGTATGAGGCCCATGGCAATGCCGCCGACCGGTGCCGAGATCGGAACCCCGGCGTCCATCAGCGAGAGCGACGACGCACACACCGACGCCATTGAGGTAGAGCCGTTCGAGGACAGAACCTCGGAGACGAGCCTCAGGGCGTAGGGGAACTCTTCTTCGGTTGGGATCACCGGCAGGACAGCCTTCTCCGCCAGGGCACCATGACCGATCTCACGCCGCTTCGGACCACGCATGAACCCAGCCTCCCCCGTCGAGAATGGCGGGAAGTTGTAATGGTGCATGTAGCGCTTGGAGTCCTCATTGGCCAATGTGTCGAGCATCTGCTCCATCTTGAGCATGCCGAGCGTGGTCAGGTTGAGAACCTGGGTCTCGCCTCTCTGGAACAGACCGGATCCGTGGGTTCTCTTGACCACGCCGACTTCGGCGCTGATCGGACGGAGATCGGTTGGGCCGCGACCGTCGAGACGAATGCCCTCTTCGACCACTCGTTTCCGCATCAGGTCCTTGACCACCGACTTGAAGGCACGCTTCGCCTGATCACGACCCTCGGAATCGTCCTCGGCGAGACCCAACTCGGCAGTCGTCGCCTCGAGGGCTGCGTCCTGGGCAGCGTTGCGCTCCTGCTTCTCGGCGATGACGACGACTGACTGCACCTTGGGCTCGGCGATGGCCTTCACCCGGTCATACATCTCGGGGGTGTAGTCGAAGGCAACCGGCCAATCGACTTCCTTCTTGGTGACCTGGGCCACCAACTGGTTCTGGAGATCGATCGCCTCGCCGATGTAGGTCTTGGCCTCTTCCAGGCCGCGGGCCACGGTGGCTTCGTCGGAGGGGGCATCGCCGGCTGCGATCAATCGCAGACCGTTGGGGGTCGAGCCGGCCTCGACCATGATGATGTCGATCCCAACGGCTTCATTCCGGGTTCCAGCCACGACCAGTTCGAAGACTGATTCCTCGAGGTCGGCGCTGGTTGGGAACGGGACCCATTCACCCTTCTTGAGGGCGACTCGAACGCCGGCAATCGGCCCCTGGAATGGGATCGGGCTGATGGCGAGAGCAGCGGATGCCCCATTGAGGGCAACCACGTCGTATGGATTCTCGCCGTCGACGGCGAGGCTGGTTACGACCACATGAGTCTCGCAGCGATAACCCTCGGCGAACGAGGGGCGGAGGGGACGGTCGATGAGACGGCAGGTCAGCGTGGCCTGCTCGCTGGGACGACCCTCACGACGGAAGAACGAGCCGGGGATCTTGCCCACGGCATACATCCGCTCCTCGAAGTCCACGGTGAGTGGGAAGAAGTCGACGCCTTCGCGCAGCGACTTGTTTGCGGTGGCGGTAACCAACATTTCGGTTCCGCCGAGTCTGGCGACCACGGCTCCGTCCGCCTGTCCGGCAAGTTTGCCGGTGCTCAGGACGAACTCTTTGCCGCCAATGGTCCCCGTAACGGAGATTTCGGGCACTAAGTGCTCCTTGTGTCATGGAGCCACGCCCGTTGGCAGTAGTCATGTCTCAGGTTTCCGAGACATCGCCACTGACAACCGACAAGGCTCAGTGTGTTGTTGCGGACCTCGGTCCGCTTTCCGCGAGCTGCGCGACACGCACCCGCGAATCCCTTTTTAGCGCCGCAGCCCCAGCTTTGCGATGAGGCTTCGGTAACGCTCGACGTCCTCCCTGCGGAGATAGTCGAGTAGTCGACGACGCTTGCCGACCATCATCAGCAGGCCTCGCCGGCTGTGGTGATCATGCTTGTGCTCACGAAGATGCTCGGTGAGCTCGTTGATCCGCTCGCTTAGAAGCGCCACCTGGACCTCCGGCGAGCCGGTGTCACTTTGGTGGGTGCCGTATTCGGCGACGATCTCTGTGGTTGTCTTCATTGCGCGTAAAACCTGAAACTTTTCGGGGGAGCGATCACAACTTTAGCAGGTGGGCTCATCCAACCAGCAACCGGCCTCAGCGAACCTGACCCGAGCCATAGAGAACGTAGCGTTCGCTGGTGAGTGATTCGAGCCCCATGGGACCTCTCACATGCAGCTTCTGGGTGGAGTTGCCGATCTCGGCCCCGAACCCAAACTCCTCACCGTCGGTGAATCGGGTCGAGACATTCACCGCCACCACCGCGGTGTCGATCCCGCTCACGAACCGATCTGCTGCTGCCATGTCCTCGGTGACGATGGCCTCGGTATGACCGGTGCCGAAGTCTCGGATGTGCTCGATCGCAGCATCGACATCCGACACCACTCGAACCGCCATCACCAGATCGAGGAATTCGGTGGCCCAATCGGCCTCGGTCGCCGCGACCATCTCAGGCACCAATTCCCTCGAACGTTGATCGCCCCTCAATTCGACACCTTCGGCCATCAGGGCCTTGGAGACGTCGGCCAGGAAGTGATCGGCAACGGCTTCGTGCACCAAGAGGGTCTCGGCCGCGTTGCACACCCCGGGGCGCTGCACCTTGGCATTGACCACGATCGATCGGGCCATGTCGAGGTCCGCCGCCGCGTCGACATATACGTGGCAGTTGCCGGCGCCATCGATCACAGTCGGCACTGTGGCATCAGCCCGCACCGCGTCGATCAACCCGGGCCCGCCCCGGGGCACCAGCAGGTCGACCCACTCGGTGGCCTGCATCAAGGCTTTCGCCCCGTCCCGCGTCGTGTCCTCCAACAGTTGCACCCCGTCGGCGGGAAGTCCGGTGTCGGAAAGTGCCGAGCTCAAAGCGCCACTGATCGCTTTGTTGGAGCCGAGGGCATACGACGAGCCACGGAGTATCACCGCGTTGCCCGATTTGATGCACAGCCCCGCTGCGTCGGCAGTCACATTGGGCCGCGCCTCGTAGATCACGGCCACCACCCCGAGCGGAACTCGCACCCTGTGGAGGCGAATCCCGTTGTGGAGCACCCAACCGCCGGTCTCCCTCCCCACGGGATCGGGCAACCCTGCGACTGTCCTCAAACCGGCAGCCATGGCCTCGATACGGGACTCGGTAAGCCGGAGT
This sequence comes from Actinomycetota bacterium, assembly GCA_030772935.1. GTDB lineage: Bacteria > Actinomycetota > Acidimicrobiia > Spongiisociales > ZC4RG35 > JALYNX01. The sequence goes on from JALYNX010000198.1 coordinate 9,730, forward strand.
CGGTCGACCAGTGCCCCTGTGATCTCCTCATCGACCGCCTGCTCCATGTCAACGGAGTTGGCGGACAGGATCTCAGGGGCGGCATCGGTCACCGCGTCGGCCATGGCCAGGAGGGCGCGCTCACGGGTTCTCCCGGTCGATTGCGCCAGCTGATGTGACGCCGCCCTGGCCTTCTGGCCGATCTGGTCGATCATGGAACCAGCCTATCTGCGGGCTCGGTATCCGGGACCAACAGCACAAAGTCGTCGCGGTGGATGACAACCCCACCCACTTCGGAGCTGTGCCTGCCGATGGAGCGACGCGCCTGGTCTGATGTCATCGCCATCAACCCGGTGCCGATCAGCTGGCCGTCCAGACCCACCACGTCGACCGCTGCCTCTGCCGAAAATTCGCCTTCCACCGACACCACCCCAACCGCGAGGAGGGACTTTCCGCCATCGAGGAGAGCCCCGGTGGCTCCCTGGTCCACAGTCACCCGTCCCTCCGAGGGTTGGCCGAACGCGATCCACAGCTTCCGAGCTGGCAGCCTGGTCTCATGGGGATTGACCCAGGTCCCCACCTCCCCGCCGGAGACCGACCTGATTGCAACATCGGGCTCTCCGGCGCTGGCGATCACGGTGGGTATCCCCGACCAAGCCGCCATCCGGGCCGCGGCGATTTTCGTTGCGGCCCCGCCGGACCCGAATGGGCCGGCATCGCCGATCACCCCGTCCAGGGCGCGGTCCGTGGGATGCACCGCGGTGAGTAGTTCGGCGTCTTCGACCGTCCTCGGGTCAGCCGAATAGATCCCTTCGGTGTCGGTGAGGATGATCAGTATCCCGGCTTTGACCAGATGCGAGACGATCGCCGCCAGACGGTCGTTGTCACCAAGACGAAGCCCTTCGACGACCACGGTGTCGTTTTCATTGATGATCGGGACCACGCCCAGAGCCAACATCCGCTCCAAGGCGCTGCGGGCATTCAGGTATTGGCTTCTGTTGGCCAGCAGATCCTTGGTGAGCAGCACCTGCCCGACGACCATGTCATGAGCGGCGAAGAACGCCGTGTATCGCTCCATGAGCCGGCCCTGGCCGATGGCCGCTGCGACCTGAAATCCGGCAACGTCATTGGGGCGCCGTTCCAGCCCGAGCACGGGCAAGCCGGCCGCCACCGCTCCGGAGGAGACGAGCAGTGTGGGATAACCGATCTCCCACATTCCCGCCACGATGTCCACGGTCCGTGCCAGGGCGTCGAGATCGAGCTCCCCGGATCGGTGCACCAGACTCGACGACCCGGCTTTCATCACCACCGGCCTCCCGACTGGGATCTGGCGGCGGCCCCCTTCAGGCATCTCGAGACCCCGCACCCGCGGCTTCGAGGACATCTCGAACCATTTCGACATCGACACTCATCTGCTCGACCAACTCGGACACCTCGGCGAATTTCAGTTCGGGGCGAAGACGCTCCACGAACTCGAGAGTCATTGTCTCCCCATAACAGTCGTCGTCGAAATCCAAGAGATATGCCTCGACAACGAGATCACTCCCTCCGAAAGTCGGACGGACCCCGACATTCACCGCCGCCAGGTGACGCGTCTCGCGAAGTAGCGCGAACGCGGCGTAGACCCCGTTACTCGGTATGACCTTTCGCTCCGGCGGCTGGAGGTTCGCCGTTGGAAATCCGATGTCTCGACCGCGCTTGTCACCATCCACCACGACATTGGACAAGCGATAGCGGGATCCAAGCAGAACCGCCGCGACGCTCACGTCGCCCACCTCGATCAATCCCCGAATCCCCGACGACGAGACAACTCCGTCGACCGACCGCAACTCCACGACGTCCACCTGGTACCCGTTGCTAGCTCCGCTGCTCAGGAGGAAACCGACATCACCTGACCTGTCTTTTCCAAATTGGAAGTCGGTTCCGATCACCATCGCCGCCATGGCGATCTTTTGCTCGAGCACCTGGCTCACGAACTCTTCGGGACGCAGATGGCGGATCTCGGCGAGGTCGAGCACGCCGACCAGCTCCACGCCGGCGCCCGCCAACAGATCAAGTCGCTCCTCGAGCGTCGTGATGAGACGAGGATGTGTGCCCGGGGAAAGCACCTCGGCGGGATGTGGTTCAAAGGTGAGGACCGTGGGGACATACCCCGTCGCCTGCAGCCGGTCGATCAGAGTGCGATGGCCGAGATGTACCCCGTCGAACACACCCACCGTCACCGCAGTCGGAGCCTCTTGCAGGGCCCAGGTCGCCAAGGGCCCGGTCAGAACTCTCATGAAGCGAGAACCACCTCAGGAATCGCCTGTTCCCCTACCCGGCGGTAGATGGCGAGGAGCTCTCCGCTGTCATCGAGCACCCGTACTGAGCCATCGGGAGCGTCGACCAATTCGCCGCCGACGAAACGCACGCCGTTGCTGACCCCTTCGGCAGTCTCCGGCCCAACAGTGATCGCCGGCAGGTCAGCAAGGGCCTGGGACGGGCTGAGCATCCGCTCCTCCCACCCCTCGAGATCGTCGAGGGCCACCCCGATCACATCGACTTTGAGCGATCCGATGCGGGTGCGCCGAAGCGCGGTCAGATGGGCGGAGCCACCGAGGACGAACGCCATATCCGCGGCCAGCGACCGCACATAAGTTCCCTTGCCGCAGACCACCCTGAAATCCACCTCCGGGTAAGGCCCGGGACCGACCGAGAGGATCTCCAGTTCGTACACCTCGACCGGGCGAGCCGACCGCTCCACCATCTCCCCGCGGCGCGCCAGTTCGTAGAGACGACGACCCTGGTGCTTGATGGCGGAGACCATCGGCGGGATTTGGTGGATCGTCCCGACAAACCGCTTCGAGGCGGTTTTCAACTCCGCCTCGCTGAACTCCATCGGCTCACGCTCGAGAACTGCCCCATCGGCGTCCAAGGTGTCGGTGGCCACTCCGAACTGGGCGGTCGCCAGATACTCCTTGGGTTGCTCCTGGATGAAACGAATCAGCCTGGTGACCGGGCCCACCGCCACCACCATTGCTCCCGTGGCGAGTGGGTCGAGGGTCCCCGCATGCCCTACTTTCTTGATCCCCGTCGCCCGGCGCACCCGGGCAACCACGGTATTCGAGGTGATGCCCCCCGGCTTGTCGACCACGAGAAAACCCCTCGTCACCGGAAGTCCTCGAGCCGTTTGCGCACCTCGTCGAGGGCGTCCTTCACGTCGCCGACATACGTGGCCCCCGAGGCGAGCCGATGACCACCGCCCCCCATCGCGGCAGCGAGGGAGCCGACATCGGTCGCCCCTCTCGATCGCAGGCTGAGTTTGACCGTGCCATCGGCGTGAACCTTGGCCAGCACCGCCACGTCTGCTTCCACCGCGAGCCGGACCGTGTTGATCAGGTTGTCGATGTCGCCCCAGTCCACTCCGGCTTCGTTCAAATCGGCCTGGGTGATCACCGCAGTGACCAGGCCCTTCTC
>JALYNX010000199.1 GCA_030772935.1 Actinomycetota bacterium
ATCGATCGGCGCAAGGTTTTCGCCGACGTTGCCGGCTAGGAGTATTCAATGCCCAGATACGGGATCAAGACACCCGGCCACCAAACCACCTGGGCGAACATGCTCGAGATCTGGAAGGAGTCCGACCAGATCGACCTCTTCGAGTCGGCTTGGAATTGGGACCATCTCTACCCCCTCCGCAGCGACCCCCACGGCGACTCACTCGACGGCTGGGTGACTCTCTCGGCATTGGCCATGGCGACCAGCCGGATCAGGATCGGCTCCATGGTCAACGGCATGCACTTCCGCCACCCTTCGATCACGGCGAAGATGGCGGTCACCCTCGACCATGTCTCTGGCGGGCGCTCTTATCTCGGCCTCGGCGCGGGCTGGTTCGAGGAAGAGGCGAAGGCCCATGGCATCGAACTGGGGACCATGAAGGAGCGCTTCGACCGCTTCGACGAGGGTCTCGAGGTCATCGTCAGCCTATTGACCAACGAAGAGACCAATTTCTCCGGTGAGTTCTACGAGCTGGAAGGGGCGCTGAGCGCGCCGAAGCCGACCCAGCAACCCCACCCGCCGATCGTCATCGGTGGCACCGGCAGGAAACGAACCCTGCGTGCGGTGGCGCGATGGGCGCAGATGTGGGACGCCCAGATGGTGGAGCCCGAGGAGTGGCTCGAACTTCGTGAGCTCCTCGAGCGTCACTGCCAGGACGTCGGCCGAGATTCCGGCGACATCGACTGCTCCGCCCACGTCCGCTATTCGAAGGGCGACGACGTTTCCAAGCTCGCCGACGAGGCAGCGAGACGTTTCGAAGTCGGACTCGATGTCGTGATCTTCACCATGGGCAGCCCCAACGACGTCTCGATGATCGCCCCGCTGGCCGATGCCCTCGCCGCCGTTTCCTGAAAACTCAAACGGCTAGCGCAGCGAAGGGTGGGGCTAGGTCTCCGGAGCCCATACCGGTGGCTCGGTCTCGGTGATATGGGGGCGGTCGGCGGCTGTGACCCAGAACCCGATCAGTGACGCCGGAATCTCGGGATGGGGGTTGAAGGCGCGGTGGGTCACTCCGATCGGCTCGGTGTAGACCTCACCGGCCGAGTAGTGCTCGGTGCGGCCCTCATACTGGAGAGACACCAGGCCGCGGAGCAGCACGAAGTAGACCACGCCGTTGTGGACGTGCCAGGAGGCGGTCCGCCCCGGGTTGAGCTCGGAGAGCTGGATGTTCACCCGCGCCTCCTGGTCGTGGGGGAGACGTGCCTCGATCTCGTCGAGGAGGACCTGGCGGATGTGGTTTTCCCCTTCGGGCAGGAGCCCGGTGAGCTGGAGGGTGAGGTTGGCTGGGTCGACGACGGGCCGATTTGGAGACATCGGGAGATTCAACCAGCGCCTACGGGGACGTGGTCAGCGGCTCTGCAGAGCGTCGAGGGCGACCGCCATCGAGGCGGCGACCCGGAAGTCGAGACGGGGATCGGGGACGTTGACGATGTATCGATCCCGGATCGACTTCTTGCGCTCGCTGATGAACACCGGTTGGCCGGTGGCCACGTCGATGAAGTCGAAATGGAAGACGAATGGGATCCAGACGTCGCCGACCACCGGAATGAAGTCCCACACCCGTCGCAGGATGGCGATGGTCTGGTTCCGTTCCTGGCCACGAGTCTGCACGCCGTCGTAGGTCATCTGCCAGGTGGAGCGCAGCAAGCTGGCGGCGAAGTCCTTCTTGAACCATCCCAAGGTGTTGCCGTCGGCGTCGAAGACATCGTGCTCGGCGCGCACGTCGAGGCCGTGGCGTGCCTTGAACGAGAAGAGCTTGGTGGTCTTGGCGACGTCGGCGTAGAAGGTGACTTCCTCTTTGAAGGACATCCGCTTCTGCTGGGCGAAAGCCAGCAGTGGCCCTTCGCTGCCGTCGGGATTTGCGGAGAGGATCTCGTAACGGTTCACCATCACCGTGATTTTTTGCCTCATGAAGAAGTTGGGGATGTGTTGTGACGCGGTCATTGGTGCTGAGTATGGCCGATGGAACTCACACTGTCGCCAGCAGGTCGGTCTCGACGCGCACCATGACTCGTCGGCCCACTTTGGTGAGTGGGCGGCGGGCAGCGATGCCAGGACAAAGGCCGAGGCGGGTCGTGACCCGACCCGCGCATCCTGGCTTCGACCGCGCAATCGCGGTAGTGACGGTCGGTGATCAGCACATCAGCACGGCAGCGGCGCGTGCGGGGCTCGATCGAGGCAGATCGACTGCATCGACGAGACGGCGAAAAGACGGGGCGCGTCTCGGCGCGAGCAGGATGAGGGCACGACGCGCCGGTTAAAGAAATGAAGGTCGGTTGGTCGATAGTTGATGATGTCAGTTCCCCAGGTGCCGATGCCCGGCGGTTTAGACGAGGGTCGCAACGGCCGTTATCCCAGTCAGGGACTAAGTTCTGTAAGACCGCCGTCGGTTCCGAAAAAGCCACTGCGACGGGATTCCGATGGATGGCTCGACCGTTGGATGGCCACAGTCGCCGACCTGGATCGCCTGAGACAATCCCACCCGATGTTGGACGCAGTAATCGATGAGGTAGACGTCCGAAGGATCAGGATCGGGGACCATTGGTTGGCCGATTTCGCATCTTGCAATTACCTGGGTCTGGACTGGGATCGGGAAGTCATCGAAGCCGTGCCCGCGTACCTCGACCAATGGGGGACTCATCCCAGCTGGTCGCGACTTCTCGGCAGCCCAGTTCTGTACGAGCAGCTGGAGGAGCGTTTGACCACGCTTCTGGGCTGCGAGGACACCTTGCTACTTCCAACCATCACCCACATCCACATGTCGGTGCTCCCATTGTTGGCCGGAAACGGCACCGTCTTCATGGACGACCGGGCGCACAAAACCATCTTCGATGGTTGCTCTGTTGCCAAGAGTCACGGAGCGACTATCCAGCGTTATCAACACAACAATGTCGAGCACCTCGAGGAGTTGTTA
>JALYNX010000200.1 GCA_030772935.1 Actinomycetota bacterium
TTCGGGACCATCATCCCGCCCAACGACAACAAGTTCGCCGCACTCAACTCGGCGGTGTGGTCGGGCGGTTCGTTCATCTACGTCCCGCCGGGTGTGCATGTCGACCAGCCGCTGCAGGCCTACTTCCGGATCAACTCCGAGAACATGGGCCAGTTCGAACGGACTCTGTTCATCGTCGACGAGGGTGCCTACGTTCACTACGTCGAAGGCTGCTCGGCGCCGGTCTACACCACCGACTCCCTTCACGCCGCCGTGGTGGAGATCATCGTGAAGGAAGGCGCACGCTGCCGGTACACCACCATTCAGAACTGGTCGAACAACGTTTTCAACCTGGTCACCAAGCGGGCGGTCGCCTATCGCAATGCCACGATGGAATGGGTCGACGGGAACCTGGGGAGCCGTCTCACCATGAAGTACCCGGCGGTGTGGCTGATGGAGCCGGGGGCGCACGGCGAAGTCCTGTCGATCGCATTCGCCGGTGAGGGCCAGCATCAGGATGCCGGCGCCAAGATGGTCCACGTCGCCCCCGACACCACGTCCACCATCGTCTCCAAGTCCATCGCCAAGGGCGGGGGCCGCTCCGGCTATCGGGGCCTGGTGCGCGTTGAGCCTGGTGCCGAGAACGCCAAGAGCTTCGTCCGTTGTGATGCTCTGATCCTCGACGAAAACAGCCGCTCGGATACTTATCCGTATATGGAGATCGAGGAGAACGATGCCGAGATCGGGCACGAAGCCACTGTCTCCAAGGTGGGCGAGGAGCAGCTGTTCTATCTGATGAGCCGCGGTCTGAGCGAGGAGCAGGCGACGTCGATGATCGTGGCCGGCTTCATCGAGCCGATCGTCAAGGAACTGCCGATGGAGTACGCGGTGGAGATGAACCGCTTGATCGAGCTCAACATGGCGGAGGCGGGCGCCGTCGGCTAGACGGCGGTCGCCGACGGGTGGGTCGGTGGGAGAGTCATCAGAGCTGGCGCCGTCGGTTAATTCGACCGTAATCGGGAGCCAGAGGGGCGTATCTGACCCCTGACCCTCCCAATTACAGGTGGCGGCCCGCCAACTCCTAAAGCGTTCGGTAGGGTTCAAACTGTTCGGTCCTGGGAAGGAATCTTGGCAATCAAGACGATCTGAAAGGGATCTCCCATGGGAATACTGATTTGGCTATTGATTGGTTTGGTCGCTGGGGCTTTGGCCCGCCTCCTCGTGCCCGGCACCGACCCGATGGGTTGGGGGGGCACTCTGATCCTGGGTCTGGCCGGCTCTCTCGTCGGTGGGTTCCTGGGGAACCTGATCGCCGATCAAGACTTCGATGTCAGCGCTGCCGGTCTGCTCGGCTCGGTGGTGGGAGCAATCATCGTGCTCCTGATCTTCCGCTCGATGCGATCCAGGACCTAAGAGATCGGTGGCAGGGAAGAAACGCGGTCAGACGTTGGTGCGGCCGACCACATAGCCGAGGATTAGACCTCCCACGGCGCCCCACACCACCGAGAAACCGTCACCGACCGAGTAAAACCCGGGAGCGCCACCGATTCTCATCACGGTGGACAGTGAGATTCCTCCAATGACGCCCATGAGCAGGGTTCCGAAGAGGTTGTCGGCACTAGCGATCAATCCGCCAATCAACCCGGCGAGTCCGCCGACCGCCGCGATGACTGCCAGGGCTTCCCAAGTGGACGCGTCCAGGAACATGAGATCAGCCTAGACCGGCATGGGCCGCGGGTCGATGAGCGATTGCGGCCGTCAGATCGAGACGAGCTTCTCCTCCAACACCGCGGTCATGGGGAACTGCACCGAGCGTCCGGCCATGCTGAACGGCTCGGTCAGCAACAAGACGATGGTGGATGGGCCGCGGCAAACGACATGCCCTGTGTAGGTGTGGAATCCGCTCTGATCCTGGGTGATGAATGTGACGACCATTTGCAATGCTCTCTGAATGACTTCGACTCTTTGAATCGGCATTTGGTTGCAAAATCCGTAGGGCCGTTGTCCTCTTCACCTTTGTTTATCCAGTCCTTATCCGCTGGGCCATAGTTTCATTGGCAAGTGCGTCTGCTCGTAGTCGAGGATGAACCGGATTTGGCGAAAGCCATCGCAAGGGGTCTGCGTCGTGATGGACACGCAGTCGATATCGCCCTGTCCGCCGGAGAGGCCGATTTCAAGGTCCGGACCTCGAGCTACGACCTGGTCTGTCTTGACTGGAGCCTCCCTGACGGCTCCGGGCTCGCATTCTGCGCCGCCTTGGTGGCGGGTGAGGTCCCGACTTTCGAAGGGGACCGACCTCGCATCCTGATGCTCACCGCTCGTGATGCCGTCGAGGACCGCGTCGCCGGGCTCGACTCCGGCGCCGACGACTACCTCGTCAAGCCGTTTGCCTTCGCCGAGCTCTCGGCCAGGGTGCGTGCGTTGTTACGTCGTGAGGATGCAGTCGACCCGGTGATCGAAGTCGGAAGTCTCCAACTCGACCCCGCACGATTCGAATCGACTCGGGATGGTCGTTCTCTCGAGCTGACTGCGAAGGAGTTTTCGCTGCTTCATTATTTCATGGCGCATCCCGGCTCGGTGCTCAGTCAGGAGCACCTCTTGGAGCACGTGTGGGACGAGATGGCCGATCCTCTGACCAACGTGGTTCGAGTGACCCTCAGCAACCTTCGCAAGAAGCTGGGAGCGCCGCGCCTGATAACCACCGTGCCCGGTCGTGGCTACCGGCTGGACGACTCGTGAGTTTCTGGCGTTCGATCAGATTCCGGCTGTCGGTTCAATACTCGGCGGTGGTCTTCGGGCTGGGCGGCGCCCTGCTCGGCCTGGTCTATCTCGCCATCCGCAGGATGCTCCAGGCCCAGACCATGACCCAGTTCGTCATTCGTGGCGAGCCGGTCTTCATCGACGGTGTCCAGGTAGACGTGATGCCGAGATTGGAAGCCTCGGAGTGGCGCACGCTCGAGTCGCTCTTCAACGAATACGTGCTCAACCAGCTTGCCCGCTACACGATCCTGTCCCTTGTCGTGCTCTTCATGCTCAGCCTCATCGTGGGATGGGTGATGTCGGGGCGGTTCCTCAAGCCGGTGCAGGAAATCACCGAGGTGGCCAGGGACATCCAAGCAACCGACCTGAGCCGACGGATCGGATTGCACGGGCCTGACGACGAATTGACCCGGCTCGCCGCCACCTTCGATGGGATGTTGGAGCGACTCGATCAAGCGTTTTCGAGTCAGCGGCGATTCCTGGCGGACACTTCTCATGACCTGCGGACCCCGCTTGCCGTGATCAGAGCCAACGTCGAAGTGGTCGCCGACGACGAGGACGCCACCATCGATGACTGGAAGGAGGTCGGTGGTGTCATTCGACGCAACGTGGAGAAGATGTCGGCGATGATCGAGGCGCTGCTCGCCACCGCCCGGCTCCAGACCGGCAAGGCACAGGCCGTGACTCTCGACCTGGCGCAGCTGGTGACTGCCAAGGCGACCGAGTTCGAGAACGTCGCGGGAGAGGTCGGCGTCTCCATCGAGGCAAATGTCAGCCCGGCCGTGATCGAAGGAGTCGAGATTCCACTGGATCGCGCCTTCTCCAACCTCCTCGACAATGCGCTCGGGGTGTCCCAGCCAGGGAACAAGATCCGTCTTGGGGCGGGGCTGGATTCGGAGTGGGCCTGGATGGCTGTCGGGGACCAAGGCCCAGGACTTCCTGACAGTCCCGAAGGCGGTCGGATCGGTCTCGGGCTGTCCATCGCGACCCAGATCGCCGAGGCGCATGGGGGTCGGCTTTCCACATATCCCGGTCGTGGCGGGGTGGGAACCACCATGGTCCTCTGGCTCCCCACGTCGAGCTCGGCCGAGCCCCCTCCCGACACCTCACCTTTACCCAACCCTTAGGGGCTGTTTATCGGTTGTTTAGGGGAGAGCCAATAGCTTGACCACACAGGAGGTCTTCGACGACATGATCGACCAGGAAGCAACTCAGGAAATCACCAGTCCTACCCCGGACTTGGAGCCAGCGGCCGACGCCCCGGAGCCGGAGGCGCCAGATCGGGTGTCTGCCCCATCCCCGCTCCCAGCCAAGCCGGCCCGTCGCCACGTCTGGCTCAACCTGGTCAGCGCCATGCTGCTGGTGGCGGCATCGTCTGGGATCACCTATCTGTTGGTAACCGATTCCGGACCTGACACCGAAGTGGTAGCCGGGTCGCAGTCTGACGCCGGCGGCGACGCCCCCACCGTGGTGCCGGCAGACGAGCCGATCGCCAACGCCGCGGCCGTGATCCTCCCCTCGGTGGTGCAGATCCAATCCGGGGGCGGGGTCGGGTCCGGGGTCATATACGACTCAGATGGCCTGATCCTGACCGCCGCTCACGTGGTCGCCGGTGCGGACACGGTGACCGTTCGGTTCAACGACGGAGAGGAGATCCAGGGCACGGTGCTCGGTGGGACGTCAGGCGCCGACGTCGCCGTGATTCAGGTCGATCGCACCGGTCTCGAGGCCGCGGATCTGGCATTGGGAGAGGACCCTCTGGTGGGCCAGATGGCAATCGCAGTTGGAAGCCCGTGGGGTCTTCAGGGAACTGTCACCGCGGGGATCATCTCCGCGGTGGACCAGTCGATTCCTTCGGGCGGTTCGGCTCGGGCCGTTCTCCAGACCGACGCCGCAATCAACCCTGGCAACTCAGGTGGCCCCCTAGTCGATCGTGAGGGGCGGGTGCTCGGGATCAATGTCTCGATCTTCAGCCTCTCGGGGGCCAATGACGGAGTCGGATTCGCGGTTCCGATCGACGTGGCGAGCGATATCGCGGAGCAGGTCGTTGCGGGTGATTCCATCGAGACCGCCTTCCTCGGCGTCAGTCTTGGAATCGTCGAGTCTGGTCAGGCGGGTGCACTGATCGCCGAAGTCACCCCTGGCAGCGCCGCCGATGAGGCAGGCGTCGAAGTCGGTGACCTCATCCTCTCCATCGATGGGGTTCAGGTCCAAGGCGGTCCCGACCTTGCAGCCCAGGTTCAGACCCATCGGCCGGGCACAACCGTCGAGATCGTCTTGATGCGAGACGGCGAGCAGCACACCGTCAACGTGACCCTCGACCAACGCCCGGCCGACGTCGGCTGAGTTGCATTTACGAAGATGACATCTGCGGGCCCGGCTATGATCGCCGGGCCCGCC
>JALYNX010000201.1 GCA_030772935.1 Actinomycetota bacterium
CAAGACCACCCTCACCGAGCGCATCCTCTACTACACCGGCCGCAACTACAAGATCGGTGAGGTCCATGAGGGCGCAGCCACCATGGACTGGATGGAGCAGGAGCAGGAGCGGGGCATAACCATCACCTCCGCCGCCACGACCTGCGTCTGGCACGAGCACCTGATCAACATCATCGACACCCCGGGCCACGTCGACTTCACCGTGGAAGTGGAACGATCGCTTCGGGTCCTCGACGGCGCCGTCGCCGTATTCGATGGCGTCGCTGGTGTCGAGCCCCAGTCCGAGACCGTCTGGCGTCAGGCCGACCGCTACCACGTCCCCCGAATCTGTTTCATCAACAAGCTCGATCGAACCGGCGCCGACTTCTACGCCGACATCGATTCGATCTCCAACCGTCTTGGCGCTCATCCCCTGGTGATGCAGCTGCCCGTAGGCACCGAAGGCGATTTCATCGGCGTCGTCGACCTCGTCGAACAGAAGGCCCATCTCTGGAGGGGAGACGACGGGAAGCAGTGGGACACCACCGAGATTCCCGAGGAACTTCAGGTCCTGGCCGACAAGTACCGCGCCGCTCTCATCGAGAAGGTCGCCGAAACCTCGGAGGATCTTTTCGAGGCCTATCTGGAGCATGGGACGCTGAGCATCGAACAGATCAAAGCCGGGGTTCGTCTGGGCACTCTCCAGGGGGACTTCAATCCAGTCTTCTGCGGGTCCGCCTTCAGGAACAAAGGCGTCCAGCTGCTCCTCGACGCGGTGGTCGACTACCTGCCGAGCCCGGCCGACCTGCCCCCGATCAAGGGTTTCAAGCCAGGAGACGAGGAGGTGGTGATCGAGCGCAAGCTCGACGACACCGAGCCTTTCGCCGCCCTCGCCTTCAAGATCATGTCCGATCCCCATGTCGGCAAGCTCACTTACTTCCGGGTCTACTCGGGCCACGCCGCCAAGGGTGATTCGGTCTTGAACACCACGACCGGCAAGAAGGAGCGCTTCGGGCGCATCCTGCGTATGCATGCCAACTCACGGGAGGATGTCGACGAGGTGTTCGCCGGTGACATCGTCGCTGGGATCGGTCTCAAGAACACCACAACTGGAGACACTCTCTCCTCGGAACGGTCACCGATCCAGCTCGAATCGATGGAGTTCCCCGCACCGGTGATCTCGGTCGCGATTGAGCCCAAGACCAAGTCCGACGACGAGAAGCTCTCCGAATCCTTGCATCGACTCACCGAAGAGGATCCCACCTTCCTGGTCCGAACCGACGAGGAGACCGGGCAAACGATCATCTCCGGCATGGGTGAGCTCCACTTGGAGATCCTGGTCGATCGTCTGCTCCGCGAGTTCAAGGTCGATGCCACCGTGGGCAAGCCTCAGGTCGCCTATCGCGAGACCATCCGCAGGGCAATCGAGAAGGTCGCCTACCGCCATGTGAAGCAGACCGGGGGCAAGGGCCAATACGCCCACGTCGTAATCAATCTCGAGCCGACCGGACCCGGCGGTGGCTACGAGTTCGTCGACCTCATCAAGGGCGGCAAGATCCCGCGGGAGTACATCCCGTCAGTCGATGCCGGCATCGAGGAGGCCCTGGAGCAGGGCATCGTCGCCGGCTACCCGTTGGTCGATGTGAGGGCGATCCTGACCGATGGGTCATTCCACGACGTGGACTCGTCCGAGATGGCCTTCAAGATCGCAGGATCGATGGCGCTTCAGGAGGCCGCCCGCAAGGCCGGCGTGAAGATTTTGGAGCCCATCATGGAGGTGGAGGTCACCACCCCCGACGACTACATGGGAGACGTGATCGGCGATCTCAACAGCAGGCGGGGGAAGGTCGAAGGGATGACCCAACGGGGCAATAGCCAGGTCATCCGGGCCCAGGTCCCGATGTCGGAGATGTTCGGCTACGCCACGGATCTGCGGTCCAAGACCCAGGGTCGTGCCACCTATTCGATGCAGTTTCACTCATATCAAGACGTTCCCGACTCGATCGCCGACGACATCGTGGCGACCCGGCGTGGCGCGGCATTGAGTTCGAAGTAATAGAGATCTACGAAAGAGATAGAGGAGCCAGAAAACCATGGCGAAGGCGAAGTTTGAGCGTACGAAGCCGCATGTGAATGTGGGGACGATGGGTCATATTGATCATGGGAAGACGACGTTGACGGCTGCGATTACGCGGGTGTTGGCGGAGCGGGTGGGTGGTT
>JALYNX010000202.1 GCA_030772935.1 Actinomycetota bacterium
GGACTACATCCGTGCCGTTCATTCATTGAATATGTCCTGGGACGAGACGCTCAGTCTGAGTGATTGCAGGGAGGTCGTCGTCGGTGTCCTCCGTTGCGACTACGTGAGATCGAACGACATGCTGCAACGAGCGGGAGTGACCGGATCCGGCCTCATTGAGTTCGGTTTCGATATCACCGGGTCGATCCGCCGTTCCGACCTCATTGTCGTCAACCGCGAGCTGATCGAGTTCGAGGGAGCATTGTCAGCATGGATCGAAGCGGAACATCCGGAGGTCGAACTGGAAACCCGATTCGGGCAGGTCCTGCTCGAGGCCGACCCGGGTGACATCCTCGTGTTGGTTGACGAGTTTGTGGAGCAGTCCGAGGTCTACCCGCTATCGGATTGAGGCCCGCGGGCAGTCTCGATGAACTCGATGATCCAGTCGGCCAGACGGTCACGATCCGGTTTGTCGTCCAACGAAGCCAAACCCGCATCGACAGTGGCTTCCGGGATCAGAGTCCCCCGCCGAGACGCCATGAGCGCCTCCGAGTAGGCGGACTCGAACTCGGGGTGACCCTGGATCCCGAGCATCGTCGACCCCACCCCCAGCACCGAGACCGGGCAATGCTCGTTCCAGCCGAGGATCTCACCGCCTGGCGGCAGTGTTACCACCTGGTCCTCATGACTGGCAAGGACCCGGTATGAATCACCAAGGCCCAAGTCGGGGTTGACCTCGACTTCCTGAATCCCGACCCCCCAGCCCCGATCGGACTTGACCACCGATCCACCCAGGGCTTTGGCGATGAGTTGGTGCCCAAAGCAGATCCCGACAAAGGGAGCCCCGGCATCGGCAACCTTTCGCACGAAATCCTCGAGATCCCTGATCCATTGCTCGTCGTCGTTGACCGAATGGCGGGAGCCGGTTGTGAGCCAGGCATCAGCCTCGGAGGGGTCGGCCGGCAGCTCGCCGTTGATCGCGTCGAATGCAACAACGTCCACGTTGTGATGACCGGCGAAGAGACGTCGGAACATGTCCTCGTAGTCGCCGGAGATGCCCAGGAACTCGGGACGCACGTGATCGCAAACCAGGAGACCAATTCTCATCAGATCCATTGTGACCTGGAGCTCTGGCAACTGGGCGGCGAGTGCACAATCCGCCCTCTGTAGCTCAGTCGTTGGCGATGAAGACCGACTTGTACTCCGAGTAGTGCTCGAGAGCCGCCATCCCCTGCTCCCGGCCGATCCCCGACGCCTTCATGCCCCCAAACGGAGCCTCGATATGAACACTCGATGACGAGTTGATAGACAACATCCCGGTCTCGACCGACCTCGCCACTCGCAGAGCCCGGCCGATGTCACGGGTCCAGATCGAGCCAGACAGGCCATAGATGGAGTCGTTGGCGAGGCTGATCGCCTCTTGCTCGTCCTCGAACGGGATCAAGGCAACCACCGGTCCAAAGATCTCCTCCTGCACGATCCGCATCTCTGGTCGAGCCCCTCTGAACACCGCCGGCGAGAGGTAGTTGCCAACCTCGCCGACCCGCTCACCCCCGCTGACCAGTGTCGCCCCTTCCTCGCGGCCGATGCCGATGTAGGACTCGACATTCTCACGCTGGGCAGGTGTGATCAAGGGGCCCATCTCCGTTGTCTCATCGCCCGTGTCACCGACGACGAGCCTGGCGGCCCGCTCGGCGAAGCGGTCGGTGAACTCGTCGAAAATCTGCTTCTGGACCAGGATCCGACTTCGAGCACAACAGTCCTGGCCGGCATTGTCATAAACCGCGAAAATCGACGATTCCACGCAGACCTCGAGGTCTGTATCGGAAAAGACGATGCTGGCCGACTTGCCACCCAACTCCAGCGAGACCCGTTTGATACCGGGAGCCGCCGCCGCCATCACCCCCGATCCCACCTCGGTCGAGCCCGTGAACGAGATCTTGCTCACCTTGGGATGGCGGACCAAAGCCTCGCCAGCCTCCGACCCGCGACCGGTCACGACGTTGAACACGCCAGGCGGCAACCCGGCCTCCACTGCCAGTTCGGCAAAGGCGAGGGCGGTTAGCGGAGTCACTTCGGCCGGCTTGGCCACCACCGAGTTCCCCATGGCAAGCGCAGGGCCGGTTTTCCAGCTCAGGATCAGCATCGGGAAGTTCCAAGGTGTGATCGCAGCGCAGACTCCGATTGGCTCCCGGAAGGTCATAAGCGTGCCGTTGGCGTTGCCGGGGATGGTCTGACCGTGGAACTTGTCCACCGCTCCGGCATAGAAGTCGAACGTGGTCGCCACCGCCCCGATCTCGCCACGGGCTGCGGCGATCGGCTTGCCCGCATTGGTTGACTCCAACACCGCAAGACGCTCCTGATCACGTCGGACCAAATCAGCAATTCCCCTGAGGACGTCGCGTCGATGGCGAACCGACACTCGACGCCAGACCCCCTCCTCATACCGATCCCTTGCCACTGTGACCGCATGATCCACGTCCGAAACGCTGGCCCGGCTCACCGTCGCGATCTGCTCGCCGGTCGCGGGGTTGAAGATGGATGCTTCGCCCGCGGAGCCGGGGCTGGGGGCTCCGTCAACGAATGGGTGGTGCTGGCTCATTCCGGGGTGACGTAGGCGGCGGTGATCCCGCCGTCGACCACGAATTCCGTGCCGGTCACGTATGACGAGTCGTCACTGGCCAGCCAAAGGGCGGCTTTGGCCATCTCCACAGCTTCCCCGAAACGTCCCATCGGGATGTGGACCAGGCGCCGCTGCTTCTTCTCCTCCGTATCCAAGAACTTCATCAGCAACTCTGTGCGGAGCGGACCGGGGCACAGGGCGTTGACCCGGATGTTCTCCCGGGCGTGGACAACGGCGAGCTCCCGGGTCATGGCCAGGACCGCGCCTTTGGAGGCGGTGTAAGCCACCTGCGGCGTGGCCGCCCCAAGCAACGCGACAAAGGAGGCGGTGTTGATGATCGAGCCCCCACCCGATCGACGCAGCGCAGGAATCCCGTACTTGCACCCGAGAAAGACCCCCTTGGCGTTGATGTCCATGGTCAGGTCCCAGATCTTCTCTTCGGTGGACACCGCGTCGTCGTCAGCGGAGTGCATGATCCCGGCGTTGTTGAACATCACGTCGAGACGTCCATACCGCTCTTCGGCAGCCGCCACCATCGCCTCGCTGTCGTCTGCCGAGGCAACGTCCGCCCGATGCGCCGAGGCCTCGCCGCCCACAGACGCCACCAGGCTCGCCGTTTCGGCGACCGCCTCTTCGTTGACATCGACGGCTACAACGGAGGCACCCTCGGAGGCGAAGAGAAGCGTGGTCTCACGACCTATCCCCGAGCCGGCCCCCGTGATCAGAGCCACCTTGCCTTCGAGACGCCCGCTCATATCCGCTCGAAGTATCGCCAACGCTCCCAATCGGTGACCGAGTTGTCGAAGGCGTTCTGTTCGGTGCGGTAGAAGTGGCTGTAATGGGCCTGAACATCGGCACCGAACACCTCCCGCACGAATTCGGAAGACTCGAATAGGTCGGTGGCATCGCGCAGGGTGTACGGGACCCGTGGCAGCTCCCGCGCCTGATAGACGTCGCCTTCGAAGATGGCGGGGGGATCGATCTTGTTGGCGATCCCGTCGAGCCCCGCAGCGAGAACCGCCGAATAGGCCAGATAGGGATTGGCGTCTGCACCGGGGATCCGGCACTCGATGCGAAGACTTTGATCGTGACCGACCACCCGGAACCCCGCGGTCCGGTTGTCGTAGCTCCAGCCCAGCCTGGTCGGTGCCCATGAGGCGTCCTGGTATCGCTTGTAGGAATTGATCGTGGGGGCAAAGAAGACCATGAGCTCTGGCACGTGCGCCATCCATCCACCGAGGAAGTAGCGAAAGGTATCTGAGCCGTGCACCGGTCCGAACACCTGGTCACCCGGGAAACTGCTTTCGTCGCCTTCCCAGAGACTGACGTGGAGGTGACACGACGAGCCGGCCTCCGTCATATCGGGCTTGGCCATGAACGTAATGGAAACCCCCGTGGAATCGGCGATCTCCTTCATGGCCTGTTTCATCACCGTGTGACGATCTGCCATGGTGAGCAGGTCGGCGTAGCGGATGTTCATCTCGTGCTGACCCCTCCCCCACTCCCCCTTTGAGTTCTCCACCGGGATCCCCGAAGCCGCAAGATGGCGCCGAACCTGACCGTTGTAGAACTCCTCACGGGTGCCCTGGAGGAGGTGGTAGTCCTCGATGTACCAACCGGCTGGACGCATCCCCAGGTACTTCTTCTCGGCGGCCTCCCGATAGGAGTCTTCGTAGAGGAAGTACTCGAGCTCGGAGGCACCCTTGGCCGTGTACCCCGAAGCGGCAGCCTTCTCCAGTTGGCGTCTCAGGATGGTTCGAGGGGCAACAGTGACCAGGGCATCGGTTCGGGGATCCTCCAGGTCGCACAGCACGAATGCAGTTCGATCCAGCCAGGTGGCGACCCGCAGCGTTGCCAGATCGGGAACCATGTGGAAGTCTCCGTAGCCCAGCTCCCAGTTGGCGTAGGTGTAACCGGGAACCGGTTCCATCTCCATGTCCACAGTGAGCAGATAGTCACATCCGTGGGTGCCGTGATCGGAGATCTCCTCGAGGAAATGGTGGCCGTCGAACCGTTTGCCGTGCACCCGGCCGTAGTGGTCGGTGAAGGCGACGATCACGGTGTCGATGTCTTTCGACCCGATGCTTGCTTCCAATTCCTTGACGCTGATCATGCCGGGCGGGACTGGCATTTGGTGTGCTCCTCGGCTCTGGATTAGGCGGCAGAGAGTAGGCAGTCGCCGGAACTGCTGCCCCCTGAACGGGAGTTCAGAAAATGGCCGATGCGGACGGCATCGTGAGGCTGTGGATACCTAGTGTCCCCCGCAATCCACAAGGGAGGTTCGTCACATGTCGACCGAAAAAAAGGTCGGCTCGGTCACGTATCGCGACGTCGATCAGGCTTACTACGACCAGCGCGGCCTGAAACGCCATGCCGGAGTATGGATGCTCTGGGCGCTGGGAGTGGCAGCTGTCATCTCCGGTGACTTCTCGGGGTGGAACTTCGGGCTCGATGTCGGTGGATTCGGCGGCCTTCTCATCGCCACGATCTTCATCACCGTGATGTACATCGGGCTTTGCTACTCGATAGCCGAGATGTCACCCGCCCTTCCCCACACTGGAGGGGCGTATTCATTCGCCCGTTCCGCGATGGGCCCCTGGGGTGGATTCGTCACCGGTCTGGCGGAGAACATCGAGTACGTAGTAACCCCGGTGGTGGTGGTCTACTTCGCGTCGATTTACGCCCAGAGCGTCTTCGACGAGTTGTTCGGAATCAGCCTCGGGCTTCCCTGGTGGTGGCTGATCTTCTACGTCATCTTCGTCGGGCTCAACATCATCGGGATCGAAGCCACGATGCGATTCTCGGTGGTGATCTGCCTGATCTCCCTGGCGGTCTTGGCGGTGTTCTTTGTAATCGCCATACCGGAATTC
>JALYNX010000203.1 GCA_030772935.1 Actinomycetota bacterium
CGGTGTGCCAGAAAGCCGTCGTGTACCCCCAGGCCGAGCCGATGGTTGCGATCACGGCGAGCAACATGACCCACTGGTCCAGATACCACGGGCCCCACGGCTCCGCGAGCCTGAAGAACGCCAGGAAGATGGCGGCGAACTGGGTAGCCGTCTTCAACTTCCCCCATGTTGAGGGGCGAATCAGGCCTCCCTGAGCCGCCACCACGCCGCGGAGAGCCATCACCCCGAACTCACGAAAGATGATCAACGCGGCGGGCCAGATCGAGACCCGATCGACCGACACCAGGGCGAGCAGAGTGCCAGTGACCAGGATCTTGTCGGCGGTGGTGTCGAGGAAGCCGCCGAGGATCGTGCCCCCGCTGATCTTCCTGGCGAAGTAGCCGTCGAGATAATCCGTGAAAGCGGCAATCGCGAACAATGAGGCGGCAATTGCCAGGAAGTGATCGATTTGCTCGGCTCTGGTGAACGCCATTATCACCGGCACCAGAAGGATCCTGGCCAGCGCGAGCATGTCAGGCAGTGAGATGGGACCTCCTCGACTCGGGGCGATCTTATCGACGACTAGGGCGCAATCCTCGTGTCAGACCCATCCGTACGAGCGCTCGACAGCCTCCCGCCAACGTGAGTAGAGACGCTCCCGCTCTTCGTCGGCCATTCCGGGCTTCCACCTCGAGTCTTCGGCCCAGAGACCCGCTATCTCCTCGAGATTCGACCAGAACCCCACCGCCAGCCCGGCGGCGAAAGCCACGCCGAGCGCCGTCGTCTCCGGCACCCGGGGTTTGATGACGTCCACACCCAGGATGTCGGCCTGGAACTGCATCAACAGGGAGTTGGCGGTCATTCCCCCGTCGACCCTGAGCTCGGCGAGACGAACACCGGAGTCGGCAGTCATCGCGTTCAGGATGTCACGGGTCTGGTAGGCCGTCGACTCGAGGGCAGCCCTTGCGATGTGCCCGCCATTGGCGAATCTGGTCAATCCGGTGATAACCCCGCGTGCGTCGGGTCGCCAATAGGGGGCGAACAACCCCGAGAATGCAGGCACGAAATAGACATCGCCGTTGTCATCGACGCTTCGAGCCAGTCCCTCGATGTCCGAAGCCTCATCGAACAATCCAAGGTTGTCACGCAGCCACTGCACCAGCGACCCGGTCACTGCCACCGAGCCCTCTAGGGCATATACCGGCTTCCCCCCAGCTTGCTGATAGGCGAGGGTGGTGAGAAGTCCCGCCTCCGACACGACGGGGGTGAGACCGGTGTTGAGCAACATGAAGTTGCCGGTCCCATACGTGTTCTTGGCCTCGCCTTCCTGGAAGCAAACCTGGCCGAACAGGGCGGCTTGCTGATCTCCGAGGATGGCGGCCAGTTGCACCCCTTCCAGTGGGCCGACACAGGTGCCGAGCACCCCGATCGAAGGCACGATCTCGGGGAGCATCGCGGTTGGAACGTCCATCGCCACCGCGATGTCGGCGTCCCAGGTCGTGGTCACCAGGTCCATGAGCAGAGTCCGGGAGGCGTTGGTGACATCTGTGATGTGAGCCCCTCGCTCCGGTCCTCCGGTCAGATTCCATGCCAGCCAGGAGTCGATGGTGCCGAAGGCAAGCTCGCCGCGGGCCGCGTCCTCGTGAAGGTCGAGCTCGTCGAGCAGCCAGCGGATCTTGGGCCCCGAGAAGTACGTGGCCAAGGGCAGACCGGTAACCGTGCGAAACCTGTCGGCGCCGTCCGCCGCCCCAAGCTGGGAACAGAGATCGGCGGTTCTGGTGTCCTGCCAGACGATGGCGTTGGCAACCGGGATTCCAGTGGCCCGATCCCAGATCACGGTCGTCTCGCGCTGATTGGTGAGTCCCACCGCAGCCAGATCCGAAGCATGGATGCCGGCCTTGGAAAGGGCGCCCTCGATGACCGCCACAGACTTGGACCAGATCTCAGCCGGGTCATGCTCCACCCAACCCGGGCGGGGGAAGATCTGGGCGTGCTCGCTCTGCTCGACGGCGACCACCGCCCCGGCGGCATCGAAAACCATGAACCGCGTGGAGGTGGTCCCCTGATCGAGGGCGCCGATGAAGTCGGGCATTCGGGAAACGCTATGCCTTCGGCGTCAAGAAAGCTGGTCGCGCCCCCGCAGTGCGGCCATCTCCTGGGCCCGCGCCGGGTCGGTATGCCATTGCTCGACCACGTCGGCGGCTTCTTCGAAGATGACCTCTACCTCGACGCGCTCGGCTTTGGTGAACGGGCGGAGCACGAAATCCGCCGGGTCGATTGAACCGGGTGGCCGACCGACTCCCACCTTGAGGCGACTGAAGTCCTGAGCTCCCAGGGCCTTCTCGAGAGACCTGATCCCGTTGTGACCACCACTCCCACCATTCACTTGGAGGCGGAGACGTCCAAAGGCAAGGTCGATGTCGTCGTGCACCACCAGGATTCGGGAGAGATCGATTCCGAAGTAGCCGGCGGCGGCGCGTACCGCCGAGCCTGACTCGTTCATGAACGTGGACGGCACCACAAAGAGCAGCCGCCTGTCGCCGCTGCCAATCTGTGCAACCTCACATCGGACCCGTGACGGGGCTCGACCGAATTTGGCGTCGTGTCGGGCCGCGACCCGCGCCACTACCTCGTAACCCGAGTTGTGCCTGGTTCCCTCGTAATCGGTCCCCGGATTGCGGAGGCCAACCACCATGTGAACCTGGTTACTCGCCGCTTTCGCCTTCTTGCTCGCCCTCAGCAGGCTCCTCACCCTCGGCAAGCTCCTCTCCCTCGCCCTCGAGCTCTTCCTCGGGCTCTTCGACGATTTCGGCGGCGAGTGTGGTGACGCTCATGACCACCGCCTCGGGATCCTCGACGTAGGTCACACCTTCGATCTCCGGCAGGTCGGCAATGCGCAGCGAGTCTCCGATTTCGACATTCGAGACGTCGAGCACGATCGCGGATGGAATCGCAGTCGGGAGGGCCTCGATGACGACGTGAGTCCGCTGAGGCGAGAAGACACCGCCGTTGATCACACCGATCGGGGAGCCCTCGAAATGAATAGCGACCTCGGCGGTCACGATCTCGTCGAGCGACACGGTTACGAAGTCGATGTGGCGGTACTCGTTGCGAAATGGATGGCGCTCGATGACCCGGGCCATGGTCAAGAGGGTGGCACCGCCCTCGATCTCCAGGTTGATGAGGGCGTTGGCCCCGGCCTCGGTGTGGAGCACTACATGCAGGTCGTGGGCGTCCACCGCGATGGTTACCGGCTCGGTGCCCTTCCCGTAGACGATGGCAGGCACACTGCCCGTCTTCCTGACACGACGCGACTCACGCGAACCGGTGTCCCGACCGGTTAGAGCGCGCAGACTGACTTCGGGCATCGAAAGACTCCTTGGAGGAATGAGAGGTGGCCGCCAATTATGGCCTGATGGTGTCGCTTCTGCCAGACGACACTCCCGCAATCCACGACGCGGATCGGTCCGAAAGATGCTCCAGCATCTCTGTCTCGGACCAACCTCCGCCGGTGAGCGCATGGGTGGCGCCGTCGAGGACCTCCACGGTCACGTTGGGGAGCGAGGCGATATGCGTCTCGAAAAGATCCATGCGACTCAATGAATCCCTGGTCCCTTGGAAGAAGAGAAGGGGCACAGTGACCTTCGGGAAATGGTCTACACGAAGCGATTCTGGCTTTCCGGGCGGGTGGAGCGGATATGCGTAGAGGATGACACCGGCAGCGGGATATCCCTCAGCCACCAGGTAGGTAGCCATCCGGCCTCCCATCGACCTTCCCGCGAAAAACATGTTGTCGACCACTTCCGCCAAGACGTCGGCGGCGGCCCGGTGACATTCGACGAGACGCTCCGCTCGATCAGGGCTCTTCGACCCTCGTTCGGTGTAGGGGTAATTGAAGGTCAGGACTCGGAGCCCGGCGGCGGCGAGACGGTCCCGAAGCGAGGCAATGACCCGATGATCCTGATCGGTGCCTGCGCCGTGGGCCAGCAGGACGCCATCGCGCCCCTCACCGGCCATACGACCGCTGACCTGCCCACCAGCCCATGGAATCGACACCGTTGAGACCACAGAACCAATGTAGAGAGCCATTACCGTTGCCAGGTGGAGCTCTTCGTGCATGACACAGCAGACGCCGCTACCCAATCCGCGTCAAAACGGATCGCCGACCTGATCTCGTCAGCCGAGGATCGTTTCTCGTTCGGGCTGGCCGGTGGATCCGCGGCGGAAGCCACCTACCGCATGTTGCGGGGACGGGCCAGCGGTTGGGACAAGGTCGACGCCTGGCTCTCGGACGAGAGATGGGTTCCCCCCGACGATGACCGCTCCAACGGGCGGATGGCCGCGGTGACCCTCCTCGATCATGTCGGAGCCAACTTCATCCGACCGCGATGGAGCGAGTACATGGAAGCTGAGGATGCTGCGGCTCACTATGAAGCGCGACTGCGGTCGATTCACGTCGAGCGTCCGCCCGACCTCATCATGCTTGGCATGGGAGCCGACGCCCATGTCGCGTCATTGTTCCCGGAAACGCCGGCGTTGGCCGAACGAACCCGCTGGTACGTGGCCAACCGCGACACGGGAAAACAAGAGGAGCGCTTGACCGCTACCTACCCACTGCTGTGGAAGGCGGCTCTCGTCCTTGTGGTGACTCTCGGAGTCGAGAAAGCTGACGCCCTCAAGGCCAGCTTCGAAAACGCGACACCCGCCGGACAATTGAGCGAAGCCGAGGGAGTGGTCGAATGGTACGTGGATCGGGACGCCGCCTCCCTCATCACCTGATCGCCATCGTGTTGGTCTCGACGATGGGGGCTTGCAACCCCTCGGACATTGCGACGACCACGGCCCAGCCACCGACCAGCAGCCCTCGACCCACC
>JALYNX010000204.1 GCA_030772935.1 Actinomycetota bacterium
GGCAGTCTCAGTGACATCGAGTTCCTGACACAGCTCCTCCAGATCGAGTACGGATACAACGAACCTGCGCTGCGGGTTCCGGGCACCCTCGACGCTTTGGCCCGTCTCCGTGACCACGACTTGCTGATCCGAACCGAGGAGGAGACCCTCCGGGAGTCGTACATCTTCTGCACCCGAGTCCGGCTTCGCCTTCACCTCCAGTCCGGGCGAGCCGCCGACTCCCTCCCCACCGACTCCGACGAGTTGATCCGGCTTGCGAGCTCATTGGGGTATCCACGAGCCTCCGAGCTTCGCGACCAATACCGGCGAGTCACCAGACGGGCGAGAACGGTCTTCGAGGAGCGGTTCTATGAATGACCGGTAACCTCGACGAATGACCGATCCCGAGCGGGTCGCCGGGCTGGCCGGCGAGATCACACCCCTGGCCGTGGAGCTCCGTCGTCGACTCCATCGCCATCCCGAACCGTCCCACCAAGAGCATCGGACCACCGCCCTCATCGCCGACGCCCTCGCCGAGAGCGGAATCGAATATCACCTCCGCAGCCCGCGAACCGGTCTCTGGGTCGACATCGGAGGCCAGCCCAGTATCGGATTCCGGGCAGACCTCGACGCCCTCCCGATCACCGAGCCCGAAGACAACAACCCGGTGTCAGAGAACCCGGGGTGGATGCATGCCTGTGGGCACGACGCACATTCGGCTATCGCCTTCGGCATCGCCTCGGTGTTGGATCGGCTCGAGCTCCCGTCGGGAGTGCGGCTCCTATTCCAGCCCGCTGAGGAGTCGTTCCCCGGCGGGGCAATCGAGATGGTCGAGGATGGCTTGGTCGATGGGCTCAAAGGCCTGATCGCCTTTCACATCGACCCGACCTTGCCCACGGGCCAGATCGGCAGCCGATCGGGCCCGATAACGGCCAGCGCCGACAAGTTCACCCTCGTCCTCGAAGGCCCGGGGGGCCACACCGCAAGGCCCCATCGCACAGTGGACCTGATCGCCGATGCAGCCCGGCTGATTCATGAGCTGCCGGGCTCTATGCGCCGGACAATCGACGCCCGGAGCCCATTCACGATCGCCTTCGGCTCGATCCATGGCGGTGAGGCAGGCAACGTGATCCCGACCCGAGTCGAGATCGAGGGCACGGTGCGCACCCTGGACGGTTCCCTCTGGGGCCTGTTGCCGGCGCTGGTGGACAAGGCAGTCAGCTCCCTGCTGACCATCTCCGACGCCTCCTACACCCTCGCCTATTCCCAGGCGGTCCCACCCGTGGTCAACGACGCCGGATTGGTCGGTGCCTCCACCTCAGGGATCATCGAGATGCTCGGTCCCGACGCGGTGGTCCCCACCGAAGCCAGCATGGGGGGCGAGGACTTCTCCAACTACCTGGCCCGAGTTCCAGGGGCCCTGTTCAGGCTGGGGAGCGGTGGTTCTGGCGGGGATCTACATTCGCCTTCGTTCAACCTCGACGAAGCTTCGATCGGGTTCGGGATCCGGGCAGGAGTGGCCGCCTTGTTGGGGATCCAGCACCGTCTCTGAGCGTTTGCGGGACGGCACCCTCGCCGCCCCTTTACCATCATGAGACGTCATGACACTCGGGAACGGGCCAAAGATCGAGCCGCCACCGTACGAGCCCCACATCGGAGAGACGAGGCAGTACTGGCGCGACATCATCCTTGGAGTCAATGACGGGCTCGTCTCGATGTACCTCCTGGTGGTGGGGGTAGTTGGCGGTGGTCTCGGCAACGCCCAAGTGTTGCTCACCGGCCTGGCTGGGGCTCTCGCCGGTGCGGTTTCGATGGCGGCCGGCGAGTACCTGGCAACCAAGTCCCAGGACGAGGTCCTCGAAGCAGAGATGACGCTGGAGCGGACCCACATCAGAGACCACCGGGGAATGGAGGTCAGTCAGCTCAGGGAGATGTTCTCCGACATGGGAATTGCCCCCGCCGACCTCGAAGGGGTGGTCTCAGCCTTTGCCAGCTCCGACGAGGCCATGCTCAACGCGATGAAGGCCCTCGAGTTCGGCTTCGTCGAGTCCGAGCGCCGTTCCCCGTATCGCGCCATGTTGGCATCAGGTGCTCTCTTCCTCCTCGGTTCGCTGCCCTCGATCCTCCCGTTCATCATCTTCGATTCGAACACGGTGGCAGTGGTTTGGGCCTCCGCCCTCGCCCTGGGGGGCCTGTTCGCCGTTGGGGTGATCAAGGCTCGAGTCACCCGCAACAACTGGCTCCGCTCTGGTCTGGAGAACATGATGATCGCGGGTGTGGGCGGTCTCTTGGCCTGGCTGATCGGCGATGCTGTCGGGGCCGCTCTGAGCTGACACCGTTCAGCACGCGTTGTGCTTGCAATAGTTAGCACTTAGCTGTATGCTTCCAGAAGGTGAACGAGAGCAAGCAGTCCGATCTGGGTGATTTCATCCGGCAACAGAGAGAAAGGGCCAACCTCTCCCTTCGTCGCCTGGCCGACTCAGCGGGCATCTCGAACCCCTATTTGAGCCAGATTGAAAGAGGAATCCGCAAACCGTCGGCAGAGATACTCAGCCGGCTTTCCCGGGCCCTCGAGATCTCTGCGAACTCCTTGTACTCCAAGGCAGGCCTGATGGACGGGGATCTCCAGTCGCCGACGGTTTTCGAGGCAATCGAAGCCGACGAGCGTCTGAGCTCGAATCACAAGAAAGTCTTGCTCGACATGTACCGGGCGTTGGTTCAAGCCAACGGATCGGCACCCGACAAGAAAACCAAACAGGAGTAATCAAATGCAGGCGAAGAATGTTTTGTACGCCACAGTTGGAGCCCCCGTCGTTGCCGCCCGCAAGGTCGGCGAGGGCGTGACCGTGCTCCGCACCAAGTTCAGTGAAGGCACCACAGGCTACGGAGAGGCCGCCGAGAAGGCATTCGGCAGCTGGGCCGCCGAAGGCGAGAAGGTCTTTGCCCGGATCACCGACGGCAAGGTCGTCGACGAAATCACGGCGAAGGTCGATCTCGACCAGGCCAAGGAGCAGGTCAGCAAGTTGCGCGACCAGCTAGAGGACATGCTCGCCACCTGGCGCTCGTCCTTCCGGCCCGAGAAGACGGAGACCAGCACAGTGAAGGCTGCCACGGCTCCTGCCGCCAAGGCCACTGCCGCCAAGGCCACTGCCGCCAAGAAGCCGGCTTCCAAGACCGGCACCAAGGCTTCTGCTGCCAAGACCGCCAGGTCAACGGCCGCGAAGACGAGCTCTGCGAAGACCGAATCGGCCAAGGCCGACAAAGCTTCCTGAGCTCACTCCTCCTCACACAGAGAGAAGGGCCCTTCGGGGCCCTTCTTTC
>JALYNX010000205.1 GCA_030772935.1 Actinomycetota bacterium
CGGTAGAGACGGACGTTCACCATGGCCACCCGTTCCCCACTGGCAACCAGCCGCTCCACGGCTTCAGAGGCAGCTCCCACACCGGAACCCATCAGCACCACGATCCGCTCCGCTTCGGGGTGGCCCACGTAGTCGAATAGGTGATAACTACGGCCGGTGAGCAGTGCGAATCGGTCCATCTCCCCTTGCACGATCGACGGCACCGCCGCGTAGTAGGGGTTGACTGCTTCTCGAGCCTGGAAGAAGACGTCGGGGTTCTGCGCTGAGCCGCGCAGCACCGGGCGGCGTGGGCTGAGTGCCCGCAATCGATGCTGGGCGATCAAGTCCTCATCGATCATCGCCCTGAGGACGTCGTCGCCCAGGGTCACGATCTTTGCCACTTCGTGTGAGGTCCGGAAGCCGTCGAAGAAGTGGAGAAAGGGGATTCGTCCCCGCAGAGTCGCGGCGTGGGAGACCAGGGCCAGATCCTGGGCCTCCTGCACCGACGCAGATGCCAGCATGGCGAACCCCGTTTGGCGGGCGGCCATCACGTCGGAGTGATCACCGAAAATCGACAGGGCATGGGTGGCCAAAGTCCGTGCCGCGATGTGAAAGACGGTGGAGGTGAGCTCGCCGGCGATCTTGTACATGTTGGGCAGCATCAGAAGCAGCCCCTGGGATGCGGTGAAGGTCGTGGTCAGAGCGCCCACTTGCAGTGAGCCGTGCACGGCACCCGCCGCTCCAGCCTCGCTCTGCATCTCGATCACATCCGGAACGACGCCCCAGAGATTGGCGCGACCGGCATGTGACCATGCGTCGGAATGCTCACCCATCGGAGAAGCCGGGGTGATCGGGTAGATCGCGATCACCTCGCTCAGGGCGTGCGCCACCCTCGCCGCGGCCTCGTTGCCGTCGACCATGGCGTGAAGACTCGTCATGGGTTCAGGCTAGGGAAGCGAAGCCACCCACGCGAGGGCCGAATGTCACCACAACTGCGCCCGAAGGCCCTAGTCGGAAAGGAGCGCACATCGGGCTTGACGGGTTCAAAGGCCTGGCCTGACCGTGGGGTCTAACGCCGATAGGTCGTTGCCGCACCTTTACCCCCCGCCGCTTGCCGGGTATACGCTCGGGTGATGAGCGATCAACCACCACCGCGTCTGGTCCGACCGAAGGAAGGCAGGATGATTGCCGGTGTGGCGGCGGGGCTCGCCGACCGCTTCGGGATGAGCCGGAGCACGATGCGAGTTCTCTTCGTGATCTCTCTGATCCTGCCCGGGCCCCAAATCCTGATCTACCTCATCCTCTGGCTCGTCATCCCTGAGGAGTGAAAGAGACTGGTTAGGTTCATTCTGTCCAGTTCACTGACTACCAGGCCGGCACGACGCGAACGATCCCATTGGTGCGTTTGGTGGCGAACTCCGGTCCCAGCTGACAACCGGCTTTAACCTCATCTCATGGAGGTCACCCATCCTGACCGCGTGGTCTTCCCAGACGACGGGATCACCAAGGGTGAAGTCGTCGCCTACTACGAGTTGATCGGCGAACGCATGCTGCCGTTCATCGCGGGGCGGGCCCTGTCCGTGGAGCGTTTCCCTCAGGGGATCGGGGGAAAGGGCTTCATGCAGAAGAACGCGCCCGATCACTATCCCGAGGACCTGGTCCGCCGGCACGAAGTTCCCAAAGAGGGGGGAGGGACGACGGTTTACCCGGTGGTCGATACTGCCGAAGGAATCGCCTATTTCGCCAACTTCGGGGCCATAACCTTCCATGTTCCCTCAGTCCTGATTGCGGATGAGGAGCATCCCGACTGGGTGGTCTGGGACCTCGACCCTCCACCGGGGCGGGTCGATCTAGTGCGCGCCGCGGCCACCGCCCTGCGTCCGATCCTCGAGGATCACGGCATCCCCACGCTCCCCCTCGCCTCGGGATCCAAGGGATATCACCTGCGGGCGCGTTTGGCGCCGATTCTTGATATCGAGGCGGTCGCCGTGATCGCCAGGGGTATCGCTGCAGTGGCGTCCGCGAACCATGACGAGCTGATGACCGTGGCATTTCGCAAGGCGGACCGTGGCGACCGGGTGTTCGTCGACTGGCTGAGAAACTCGGGCCGCTCGACGTCGGTGGTCCCGTGGTCGCTTCGCCCGCGTTCCGGGGCGCCGGTTGCCGCACCACTGGGTTGGGACGAGCTCGACTCCGTCGCCCCCGACGACATCAGGCTCCGCCACGTCGATGAGCGTCTGGGCGGGGATCCGTGGGACGGCC
>JALYNX010000206.1 GCA_030772935.1 Actinomycetota bacterium
AGCACTGTGCACATCTACGTCGACGATCCCGATGCCGCCGTCGGCTTCTACCGCGACCCCCTTGGCCTGACGGTGGCTGACGAAGTGGCCAACGAAGGCTTCCGTTGGATCACTCTCGTCACCGACAGTCAGCCCGAGATCAAGATCGTGTTGTCGCAGCCGCATGCGGGCCGCTCCCAGGAAGACGGGGACGCCCTTGCTGCGTTGCTGGCCAAGGGCGAGCTTCCAGGCCCCTTCTTCCGCTCGGACGATCTCGACGCCACCTTCGACAAGACCGCTGCCGCTCCCGGAGTCGAGGTGCTGTCAGAGCCTGCGGATCAATTCTGGGGTGTCCGCGACGCCGCCGTGCGCGATCCGGCGGGCAACATGATCCGCATCGAGCAGGGCTAAGGCCGGATATTGCCAGGAGGGCGGGGCGTGTCTAACTCAGAATCGCCTCAGCCGATCAGCTGGGGTGAATTCGCCGAACGTGAGCCGGAATTGGCGCGGTTCGGGGCAGGCAGATTGACCGCGTCCCCTGCATATCTGGCGACGGTACGTCGGTCAGGGGCACCACGAGTCCATCCGGTGACACCGATCTTCACTGCCGCCGGGCTCTTCTTGTACATGGAGCCGACCTCTCCCAAAGCTAGGGACCTCGAGGAGCGGGAATGGTTCGCCTTGCACAGCGGTGTCCCCGACAACGCAGGCACCGGTGGCGAGTTCTCTGTCACTGGCCGCGGACTCGCGGTGAACGATCCAGAACTGTGGTCTCAGGTGGCCGACGCCGCGAGTTACACACCGATCGACCGATACATCCTTTTCGAGTTTCAAGTGAGCGAGGCACGCTGCCACGGGTACGGCGACGTGCCCTTGCCCTCCACTCAGAGGTGGGGGTGACCGGTTCGTCGCCTGCGTCACACGTTGCCGATAGCCACGGTTTGATCCGCGTGCAGGGTGCTCGCGAGAACAATCTCAAGGACGTCACCATTGAGATCCCCAAGCGCCGGCTGACGGTATTCACCGGTGTCTCCGGCTCGGGCAAGAGCTCCCTCGTGTTCGGCACCATCGCCGCGGAGTCGCAGCGGATGATCAACGAGACATACAGCGCGTTCGTGCAGGGTTTCATGCCGAATCTGGCTCGCCCAGACGTCGATCTCCTCGACGGGCTGACGCCGGCGATCATCGTCGACCAGGAGCGGCTGGGTGCCAATCCCCGCTCCACCGTTGGCACCGCCACCGACGCCAACGCCATGCTGCGCATCCTCTTCAGCCGGCTCGGGCAGCCGCACATCGGCTCGCCAAACGCGTACTCGTTCAACGTCCCCTCGGTGAAGGCCACTGGTGCGATCACCATCGAGCGGGGCAACAAGAAGACCCAGAGGGCAACCTTCACCCAGCTCGGAGGTATGTGCCCCCGCTGCGAAGGCATGGGACGTGTCACCGACATCGACCTCACCCAGCTCTTCGACGAATCCAAGTCGCTCGCCGAGGGCGCAATCACCATCCCCGGCTACACCGCCGACGGCTGGTACGTGAAGATTTTCAGCGAGTCGGGCTTTCTCGACGGGGACAAGCCGATCCGCGACTTCTCCAAGAAGGAACTGCAGGACTTCTTGTACAAGGAGCCAACGAAGGTGCCGGTCGGCGGCGCCAACATGACATATGAGGGCCTCGTCCCCAAGATCCAGAAGTCGATGCTGTCGAAGGACAAGGAGTCTTTGCAGCCGCACATCCGTGCATTCGTGGAGCGTGCGGTGACGTTCATGACCTGTCCCGAATGCGACGGCACCCGGCTCGCCGAGACGGCCCGTTCTTCGAAGATCAACGGGATCAGCATCGCCGACGCCTGCGCGATGCAGATCAGCGACCTCGCAGACTGGGTACGTAGCCTCAACGAGCCTTCAGTGGCGCCGCTGCTGGAGTCGCTGGTTCAGACCCTCGACTCGTTCGTGGAGATCGGGCTCGGCTACCTCTCACTCGAGCGCCCGTCGGGCTCGCTCTCAGGCGGCGAGGCGCAGCGCACCAAGCTGATCCGACACCTCGGATCGGCACTCACCGACGTCACCTACGTGTTCGACGAACCGACGATTGGGCTGCACCCGCACGACGTCCAGAAGATGAACGATCTTCTGCTGCAGCTGCGCGACAAAGGCAACACCGTGCTTGTCGTCGAGCACGAGCCGGAGACGATCGAGATCTCCGACCACGTAGTCGACCTCGGCCCTGGGGCCGGTAGCGCCGGTGGCGAAGTGGTGTTCGAGGGCACGGTCCAAGGGCTGCGCAAGAGCGGCAGTTTGACCGGGCAGCACCTGGACGACCGGGCATCTCTGAAGCCATCAGTGAGGACACCGTCGGGCGTCCTCGAGGTGCGGGGGGCCAGCACCCACAACTTGCGGGATGTGGACGTCGATATTCCGTTCGGGGTGCTGGTGGTCGTCACCGGCGTGGCGGGCTCGGGCAAGAGCTCCTTGATCGGCGGGTCGGTCTCCCTGCACGATGGCGTGGTGACGATCGACCAGACCGCGATCCGCGGCTCGCGACGGAGCAACCCGGCGACGTACACCGGATTGCTCGACCCGATCCGCAAGGCGTTCGCCAAGGCCAACGGTGTCAAGGCTGCTCTATTCAGCGCCAACTCCGAAGGTGCATGCCCCACTTGCAACGGTGCCGGGATGATCTTCACCGAACTCGGATTCATGGACATTGTCACCACCACATGCGAAGAGTGCGAGGGCAGGCGATTTCAAGCCGCGGTGCTCGAATACAAGCTCGGCGACAGGGACATCAGCGAGGTGCTGGCAATGCCGGTCAGCGAAGCCTTGGAGTTCTTCGCCGACGGGGAGGCCGAGGTTCCGGCGGCCCACGCCATCCTGGAGCGTCTCTCCGATGTTGGCCTGGGCTATCTAAGTTTGGGGCAGCCGTTGACCACACTGTCCGGTGGCGAGCGCCAGCGGCTCAAACTGGCCACCCGAATGGCCGAGAAGGGCGGCGTCTACGTCCTCGACGAGCCGACTTCCGGTCTCCACCTCGCCGATGTGGAGCAGCTACTCGGTCTCCTCGACCGGCTCGTCGACTCCGGCAAGTCGCTCATCGTCATCGAGCACCATCAGGCGGTCATGGCCCACGCCGATTGGATCATCGACCTCGGTCCCGGCGCTGGGCACGACGGCGGCCAGATCGTGTTCGAGGGCACCCCGGCCGACCTGACAACGGCACGTTCGACGCTCACCGGCCAACATCTGGCCGCCTACGTGGGGGCTGTCTAGGACGCTCTCTGCCGCGTCGGAGCGTTCCCGGCTGCCCGACCCGCAGACACCTTTGGACATCGGAACCGACCGCCGGCTCAACCAGCAGAGGCCACGTCACCGGAGCCGGTCATCGCAGCGGTGATGGGTGAGGGATTGAATGTCGCTAAATGCCGTTGGCCCAGTTCAAGACCCGGAGGGCTCGGAGGGTGTTCCATCGACTGGGTCGGTCCTCCCCCTCCTCCATATCGAAGTGAACTGGGCCGGGATGTGAGTTCTGCAACGGCCAACGGCCGTCTTCACCCCGATTTTTCTCCACCAACTCGATAGCCTCGCCGATCCGGTCGTCAGGTTCGATGCCGGCGGAGCGCAGGTAGTCAAGCCCTCTCAACACGTCGTAGTGCCAGCGGGTCGGGTAGGCGAAGAGGGTCCAGTCCGGATCGATCACGTCCCCGGTAGACAGTGACCGGAACAAGTGTCGCTCGAGGAGATATTCCTCTCCCTTGTGGCGGGCGGCCGTGACCGGGGCCGTGCCGCCTGTGGCGCGATCGTGCTCGAGCAGGCCCTCCAACACTGAGATCGTGGTGTGGAATGATCCTCGCGTGGAGCCGTTCTCCTGTTCGCAGTTCCATCCGCCGTCGCTCATCTGCTCAGTCACTAGCCGGTCGACGATTTCCTGAACGTCTTGGCCGAAGTAGGCGCCAAGCGCCACGGCCATTCCGTTGATACACGGCTCGACTTCGCCTGAGAAGAACGGCTGGCCGTCGTGTTCCCACTTGCTGTTCTCATGGACCAGCGCCACTGCACGGCGGGCCTGCTCGCTCGCCGGCTCCAGACCAAGATCCCGCAGCAGCAACAACGTGAACGTCGTGGATGTCCACGCCGGGACATAGACATAGGGGTCGGCCCACCCGGGCTGATAAGTGCCGCCATCCCACTGGCCATCAGGTGCCTGGAGTTCGAGCAGCCGGGCCCCCCAGCCTTCGGAGGCGACACGGGAACGCTCAGCGGATATGACATCGTCGGCCTCGTCGGTGAGGTCACGCATGACCTGCCAACGTATCGAGGGGTCGGAGTCCAGCAACCAGTCCACAACAGTCATGATCGGCCTCCCCAACCTGTACTACCGGCTGTCTCGAAGGACTCGCCAGACACCTAGGGCTGCCAGGAGGACAGTGAGTCCGACCTTGGTGAAGTCGATGACAGGCCGCACCTCGATTCCATCGGGTCCCACCGAGACCACGGCCACGGGTCGACCCTGAGCGCCTCCTCCGCCGCCACCGCCTCCGCCGCCACCCCTCGCTCCGTTCGGGTCATCACCCAGACCGACTCCGAATCCGAAGCCGCCGCCCCGTTCCCATGCCGACGCGGTGAACACCAGGTTGTCTCCGATCACGTGGGGATCTGAGAAGACAGTTGACGGAGATGCATTGCCGAACAGCCCTTCGAGGGCCTGCCGGAGTTGGTCCCCCGCTCGGTCCAGCATCTGGTCGAGTTGTTCGCCATTTACTTCTGTCATCGGACAAACCTCCTGATCAGTAGTGCCACCAGCGGTGCGGCGAGTGCGAGCATCTGCACTGTCCACGTGTAGTCG
>JALYNX010000207.1 GCA_030772935.1 Actinomycetota bacterium
CGACCGAATCGTCAGCCGGCGTGCTGGCATCGTCGAGCCCGAGGATTGCGACGATCTCGGCTACGGCCCCGGCGAGCGCCGATGCATCCTCGCCCTCGTCGAGGATCCGGTTTCCCTCCCTGACCAGTTCGAAGAGCAGGGAGAGTGCCTGAGGAGTGCCGAAGTCGTCATCCATAGCCTGGAGAAAACGTTCCATCGCCTCGGGATCCGGGGGTCCTGCCTCGACCCGCTCGCCGAACCTGTGCAGCCGATCGAGGGCTTCGGAGGCCTCAGCGAGAAGCTCTTCGGAGTAGTCCAGGGGCGAGCGGTAGTGGGCACGAAGATAGAGGAGGCGCAAGGCCTGGCCTCCCTGGTTCTCGAGGAGGGTGGCCAGGTCGACCACGACACCGGTGGACTTGGACATCTTCTCACCGCCGAGATTGACCATGCCGTTGTGGAGCCAGTAACGGCAGAACGCCCGCTCCGTGGCGCCCTCGCTTTGGGCGATCTCGTTCTCATGATGGGGGAAGATGAGGTCGGTTCCACCGCCGTGGATGTCGAAGTTCTCGCCCAGATACTTGGACGCCATAGCCGAGCACTCGATGTGCCACCCGGGGCGTCCCCGCCCCCAGGGCGACTCCCATTCAGGCTCCCCCGGCTTGCCCGCCTTCCAGAGAGCGAAGTCGAGCGGGTCTTGCTTCGCCTCGTCGACTTCGATGCGGTATCCGGACCGCAACTCGTCGGGATCACGCCCTGACAACTTCCCGTAGCCCTCTAGAGACCGCACCGAGAAGTAGACGTCCCCCTCCGACTCGTAGGCGAGGCGCCGATCAATGAGAGCTTGGATCAATGCGATGATCTCCGGGATGTGCTCCGTCGCCTTGGGCTCGACATCGGGCTCGAGTATTCCCAAAGCGGTGTAGGCATCCGAGAACCGCTTCGCCATCTTCACGGCCAAGGACTCCACGGTCTCCCCGGCCTCGTTGGCAGCCGCAATGATCTTGTCCTCGATATCGGTGATATTGCGAACGAAAAGCACGTCGAAGCCTCGCCAGGCGAGGTACCGCCGGATCACATCGAAGGCAACCGCCGAGCGCCCGTGACCGACGTGCGGCTCGGATTGCACGGTCGGGCCACAGACATAGATGGCGACCTTGCCCTCGTCACGCGGCTCGAAGGGGACGACCGCGCGGTGAAGCGTGCTGTGGACCTGGAGCATCGCCAGATGTTACGGCAGGGTGCCCACGGTGACCACAGCCACCACTGCCAGCCCTTCGCCTCTCCCGATGAAACCAAGGCCGTCGGTCGTCGTGGCCTTGACGGAAACCGAATCACCCGCCAGACCGAGGGTGGCGGCGAGACGGGCCCGAATGTCCCCGCGGAAGGCAGCGATCCGGACTGACTCGGCGATCAAGGTGACATCCACGTGGTTGACCTGCCATCCGGAAGTAGTCGCCATCACCACGGTCCGTCCCAAGAGGTCCATCGAGTCGGCCCCGTCCAAGTCAGGATCATCGGATGGGAAGTGCTCGCCGAGGTCGCCCAGAGAGCAGGCGCCGAGGAGCGCATCGATCACCGCATGGGCGAGGACGTCGCCGTCGGAAGTGGCGGAGACACCAATGCTCTCCGAGACAACAATCCCACCGAGGAGGAGTGGGGGCTCGCCATCGAGACGGTGGGCGTCGAATCCCCAGCCGACGCGAGAGCCGGCCGGTGACACCTCTGGGCTCATTCCTCTTCGGTTTCGACCGTGGGTAGGGCCCGGTCCAGTCGCTTGATCGCTTCGTCCTCATCGATATTGAGACTGAACGCCAACTCGGAGCTCAATGTGAGACGAGCTTTGGACAGCATTCGCTTCAGAGCCGGGCTTATCCCTTTTGTCTGCTGGGCGAATGAGAGATCACGGACCACTTCGGCGACCTGAAAGATGTCACCGGAGGTCATCTTCTCGTTGAGGACCTTGTACCACCGACTCCAGTTGGCGCCGGCTTCCTCTGGCTCCCCCTTCAGCGACTTGAGCACGTCTCTCGACTTGGTCTTGGAGATGACAGGCCTTATCAGGTCGTCGACCTTGTCCAGAGGAATCATCACGGTCAGCTGCTCGGTAGCGATATCGAGGACGAAGTAGTCCTGTTTCTTGCCACCGAACTCCTGCTTGACCCTCTTCTGGATGGTGGCTGCCCCATGTTGTGGGTGAACCACCTTGTCTCCGACTGAGTATTTGGACGCGGTTTGAGCCATTAGCGGGAGCGGATTGTACCGGTGGCCGGCATCAATCCAGCACGGGCTCCCATTCGTGGGCCGAGTCCAGCAAACGGTCGAAAAATGCTCTCAGTTGGCCGGCCCGGGTCTCGCCGACGCCTTCGATGCCGAGAAGCGACTCCTGACTGGCGTTGAGCAGCTTGGAGACCGAGCCGAAACGCCTGATGATGTCGTCGCGGACCGGGTCCGGAAGTCGTCCCACCTGGGACAGGATTCGAAAGCCCCGGGGTTGGGCCGGGTCATCCAGATCGGGAAAACCCAACTCCGATCCGACTCGGCTTGGGTCCTCCAACTCGGTGCCTGTCAATGCTCTGAGGGCTCCAATGGCCCGGGCTACCGAGTTGCTCCGCATTGGACGCAGATAGTCCTGGAGGATCGCCCTCTTGGTGAAGTCCACCCCGGCCATGAGGTCGTTCAACTGGAGCGCGACAATCCGGCCATCCTCGCCCAGAGTCAGGGCCCTGGCTTCCACGACTTTTCCCAGTCGGTCCAGCAACTCGGCACGTTGGAGGACGGTGACCGCGGAGCGGTGAGTGGCAAGGCCGGTCACCTCGAGCCGGGTGAGACGCATATCGGAGTCGTTGAGACGGCTGCGCAACCGATCAAGGCTCTGCAACTCCTGGTTGACGTGGGCGGTGACCTCGGTGGGTGTCGCCAGCTCGATCTTCTGGTCACCGTAGAAGAGTGTGGCAACCCGCCTCCCCTCGCTGACCGCGACCACCGGTTTGCCGGTCTGAGCGGCCATCCGCTCGGCGGTTCGATGCCGGGCGCCGGTTTCGTCGGTAGGAATCGAGCCGTCGGGGACGAAGTGGACCGCGCAGGCCATGATGATCTCCCACTGGTCATCGAGGACGATGCCGCCGTCCATCTTGGAAAGCTCAGCGAGTCGGGCCGGAGTGAACTTGGTGCGTCGCAGGGTGAAGCCACCGGAACTGGCGGCCTCCACCGCCGCCCCGTTGCCGAGGACGACCAAACCACCTTTGCCTTGCTGGATGATCCGCTCCAGCGCCCTACGCATCGGGGTCCCTGGTGCGAGCCGCTCCAGCGTCTCGTTGATCGATGGGTCACCCACGTTGGGCAGGCTATCAGCTTGGGTTACCGGCCTCGCATGGAGCCACTCACGTAATTGGGAGCGCGAGGTCCGTATATGACCCCTGTACGTCCCAATTAGGTGGGGTGAGACAAGCCGGCCTGCTCCAGAGCCTCCCCCAGCCGCATCGATGCACCCCCTACCGGGGCGATGCGACGCTCGAGGCCCATCCGATCGAGCTCCTCGACCCTCCGGGCTTCGAAGGGGATCGACCTGACCTCCCCTGCCAGTCCGATCTCGCCCCAAGACGCGAGCTTCCCGAGCGGGATGTCGAACGCCGAAGAGGCAACTGCGATCGCGACCGGGAGATCGGACCCCGGGTCGTCGATGCGCCAGCCTCCGACCACATTCACGTACACCTCTTTCTCATGTAACGAGATCTTGGCGTGGCGATGGAGAACGGCCAGGACCTGGTTGACACGAGTGGGGTCGAGCCCTCGAATCGACCGCCGAGGCTGGGCCTGGTTGGTGGGTGACACCAGCGCCTGGATCTCGACCAGGATCGAACGACGCCCTTCGACCGCCGGATAGATCACGGTGCCGGGCACCTCGGGTTGCCAGCCCTCGAGGAAGACCTTGGACGGGTCGTCCAGCTCGAGCAGACCGTCGGAGCGCATGTCGAACATCCCCGAAACGTGCGTCGCGCCGTAGCGGTTCTTGATGCTGCGCAGGACCCGAAATCCCCGATCGGGATCACCCTCTAGATAGAGCACGACGTCCACCATGTGTTCGAGGAGCTTGGGCCCGGCCAACCCCCCCTCCTTGGTCACGTGGCCGACCAGGACAACTGCGGTCCCAGTGGTCTTGGCCAGCCTCACCAAACGGCTGGCGCTCTCCCGCACCTGGGCCAAACCGCCAGCCGTCGACGGGATCTCAGGCACCGAGACCGCCTGGATCGAGTCGACGACGAGCAGGCGAGGCCGCTCACGCTCCACCAGCGCCACGATGGCATCGACGTCGTCGTCGGCAACTAGCGAGATCATCTCGTCGCCGATTCCGAGCCTTCGAGCCCGGATCGCCACCTGCTGGGCTGATTCCTCGGCGCTGGCTATCACCACCGCCAGACCCCTTTGCGCCACCGCGCCCGCAGTCTGGAGGAGCAAGGTCGATTTGCCGACCCCAGGCTCGCCACCGAGGAGGAGGACAGAACCGGGAACGAAGCCTCCTCCCAGAACCCGGTCGACCTCAGGCCACCCGGTCGGCTCCCGTTCAGCGGGCCCTACTGCAGCTTCGGACAAAGTCACGGACTTCGCCGGCGACACTGCGGTAGCGGGGCGGGTCTTGTCCTCGACGAGGGGGTCGCTGACCCCGCATTGGGGGCAGAATCCCATCCATTTCGGCGAGACATGCCCACACGATTCGCATCGAAAAGCCATTCAGGGACACCGTATCCGGTTACCGATTGCGACGTCGCACCGCGAGAATGAGCACCGCCACCAGACCTACGATGAGGATGGTCCCGGCCAGTAACGAGCCAGCTGTCCAGGGCTCGTATGTTCTGACCGCCCACACCAACATGCCCGTGGCACAATAACCGTCCTAGGAGGGACGTGGCTTCACGCAAATGTGATCAGTGCGGCGCGACCGTACCGGCAGACGAGCAGTTCTGCCCGACTTGTGGTTCCTTCATTGACCCATTGGTGCCGGAGCCGGCGGCGCGGCGCGACAACATCATCTCGGTCACCTCCGACGGCAACTACGAAGAATTCAACCTGGACAACCCGCCCCGTGAGGAGTCGCACCGGGAAAAAGGGGCGTCGGACCGCGGCGGCGTGTCGTGCCCGTCGTGTGGGGCTTCCAACCCGACCTCCAACCGTCACTGCCAGGAATGTGGAGCCAGACTCCGACAGGGTCCGCTGCCGACCGCTCCTCGCCCCGCCGTCCAGGCGACGGCAGGCGTCAGGGCCGCCCTCGCCATCAGCGCCCTCCTTTTCGGGGTGGTCGTGATCGCCATCCTCTTCA
The DNA here is from genome assembly GCA_030772935.1 of Actinomycetota bacterium. GTDB lineage: Bacteria > Actinomycetota > Acidimicrobiia > Spongiisociales > ZC4RG35 > JALYNX01. The sequence goes on from JALYNX010000207.1 coordinate 5,294, forward strand.
ACATTTTCAACGGTGACGAAACGCCCACGTCGACGACTGCGGTCGCATCCAGTACCACCTCGCCGACCTCGGCCGACCTGGCGCCGATCGAGGTGCTTTCGGTTACCTGTGTTCCCCCGGGTATCGGCTCATTCATCTGCGAGAACCTGATCTCAGGGTCAGATGCGGAGTACCAGGTGAACTTCGAGGAGATCGCCGAAGGGGAAAACGTCGTGATCAGGCTCACCTTTGTCCAAGGAATGACGATCACTCGCATCGACTGGTCGAACATCGCGGACCCAGTCCGGTTCAAACAGAACTACCGGGCCCATGGCATCGTGATCAATGCCGAGGAGGCATTGACACCCGTGGTCTTCCAGCTCGACGACACCCCGGGCACCACCGAGATCCCGTTTGCCGCAATCGATGCTGATTGGATCGAGATCACCATCGAAAGCGCATATAACGCCGAGGTCGTCGACGGCAACAACTTCACCGAGTTGGCTATCGACGGGATCACAGTGATCGGACGCCCCACCGCTCCCGAGGGCTAGGAGTCAGGCGGCTTCCAGGCCCAATATCAGGGTCTCCACACCCCGAAACACCAGACTGCGGATTCGATCCGATTTCTCCACGAGCTCGATCGAGCGCACCCGCTTTCCCAAACGAGCGAAGGCGGCCTCCAGCTCGACGGTGGCTAGGGGCGCCCCGACACAGAAATGGAGGCCCGCGCCATAGGAGACGTGTGGGTTAGGAGTGCGCGAAAGGTCGAGGAAGTCGGCGTCCGGCCCGAACACCTTCGGGTCGTGGTTGGCGGATCCGAAGAGAAGGCCGACCTTGGACCCGGCCCCGAGATGATGACCTTCCAACTCTGTCTCCTCGAGGACCCATCGCTCGAACATTTGGAGCGGGGAGTCGAACCTCAAGAGCTCGTCGACTGCAGAGGCGATCGAGACTTCTTCCTGGTGCAGGGACTGATACTGATCTGGATTGGAAGCCAGCGCCAGCAGCCCGTTTCCGATGGCATGCACCGTTGCCTCGTGTCCCGCGTTCAACGTGAGTATCGAAGTCCCGACGATCTCCTCGTCTGTCAGGGTGTCACCGGATTCCTCCACATCGAGCATGGCGGAGATCAGGTCCTCACCGCGATGGCCCCGACGCTGCTCGAGCACCGACGAGAGGTACTCCACGAAATCGGTTGTCGCACGATCCGCGACAACACCCTCGGCCACCGTGACGTTCTGATCGAATACCTTGACGATGGCGTGGCTCCAATCGAGCAACTTGGAATGGTCTTCGGAGGGAATCCCCATCAGCTCGGCGATCATCGCCAATGGGATCGGAGCCGCGAATTGGCTGATCGCCTCCATCGAACCTGCCTCCAACACCTGGTCGAGGATCCGATCCGCCGCCTCCTCGAGACGGGGGCGGAACATCTCCGATGAACGTCTGGTGAAAGCCTTGGACACCAAACGCCGGAGCCGGGTGTGACGGGGTGGCTCGAGATCGATGAACGATTCCCGGATGTAACGGGTCCACATCGGCAACTGCGGCGGATAGATGCGCCGATAGAGGTCGGGGTCCACCTCATCCAGGGAGAGACGATGCCGGAAGTCGCGACCGAAGCCCTCTCGATTCTTGAGGATGGAGCTGACCATCTCGTGCCGCCCGACGAAGGTCAGCTCCCAACCCACGTCGTAGAACACTGGAGTCTCTTCCCGAAGCCGAGCGTAGGCGGGATACGGATCGTCGAGAAAGTCAGGGTCGTAGGGATCGAAGGTCATAGGTCTCAAGTCTCAAGTCAGAACCTACAGCCCGGGACTTGTGACCTGAAACTTGTGACGGGAGGCTCGCTAGCGAGCCTCACCTTTGGCGTAGCGGGCGCCGTCGGCGGCGGGCATCCGCAGGCTTTGCGACGCCACCGCCAGGACGAACAGCGTGATCAGGTATGGAATGGCGTTGAGCAACTGGTTGGGAACCTCGCCCACCAACATGTAGAAGACCAGGAAGGCGACTCCCACCGAGCCCTGAACCACCGCCCTCCTCACCTTGGAGCGGGTCATCGCGTAGATCCCGGCCACGATCAGACCGATCGCCAGCGCCAGGATGAACGACTTGACCAGGTCCGACCCACGGAAACGAAGAGAGTCGCCGAATCCGAAGACCAGTGAGCCGCCGAGAACCCCGGCCGGGATCCAGTTGCCGAAGATCATCGCCCCGAGCCCGATGAACCCACGCCCGCCGCTCATCCCCTCTCGATAGATCCCGGCCTGCACCAGGACCAGGAAGGCACCGGCGAGACCGGCGAGCATCCCCGAGATGACCACTCCGTAGTACTTCATCCGGAGCACCGGCACCCCGAGGGACTCGGCCGCCCACGGGTCCTCGCCACAGGAGCGAAGCCGCAAACCCCAAGGCGTGCGCCACAGCAGCCATGCGGAAAAGGGGACGATGGCGAGCCCGACCAACGTCAGCCAGTTCACACCTCCGACGAAGCCACGGAGGATCCCGGAGATGTCGGAGATGAAGAACCAGCTCTGCTCCTCCAGCCAACCGAGGAAATCTGGGCTGTTCCACCCGAAGACCTGTCCACCGGCGAGAACGGGGAAGTTGAGATTGCCGATTCCCTGGATCGGAGGGGACTGGATCACCGATCCACCGGTGTCCTCCGTGTAGACGATGGAGGACAAGAAACGCATGGCACCCAACCCCAGGATGTTGATCGCTACCCCGGAGACGATGTGGTCCACGTTGAAGGTCACCGTGGCCAGGGCATGGAGCAGGCCAAACATGGCCCCGCCGGCAATCCCGAGCAGCACCCCCTGCCAGGGCCCATAAGTCCATGAGCCCCAGGCCGCGAACCAGGTGCCGGCGATCATCATCCCCTCGAGACCGATGTTGACCACACCGGAGCGCTCCGAGTAGAGACCTCCCAATCCGGCGAGCAGGATCGGGATCGAGAGACGCAATGCCGCACTCGCCGTGCTTCGTGACGTGAGATCCTCAGTCCCGGTGATCACCTCGGCGATGGTCATGATCAGGATCCCGACCAGTGCAATCACCAGGATCCGCCGCGACCGGGCTGGGAGACGCACTCGTTCTGCGATAGCCGTCATGCCGCCGCTCCCGCAGCCTCATCGGCCTCCGTCGCCCGCGCCGCGGCCGCAACGGTCCGCCGTTGCACATAACGTGAGATCACCTCATAGACGATGACCACGGCCAGCACCACGATTCCCTGGATGATGGTCACGATCTCCTTGGGCACGTCCCTGAGATCCAGGATCAACGAGGCCCGGTTCATGAACCCGAAGAGAAGGGCGCCGAAGGCCATCCCCACCGCATGGTTCCGCCCGAGCAGCGCCACCGCGATGCCGGCGAAACCGTAGCCACCCGGAAAGTCCTGGGGATACTGGTGATAGAAGCCGAGCAGCTGAGAGACCCCGACCAGACCGGCAAGACCACCTGAGATGAGCATGGTCTTGACGATCATCCGTTTGGGGTCGACACCGCTGGCGTTGGCCGCCGAGGGGTTGATCCCACTCGCCCTGAGGTCATATCCGAATCTGCTCCTGTTCACGAGGAAGTGGTAGACGACTCCGAGGACCATGGCGACGAGCAGGAAGCCGTGGAGATCCGCCCCGGCACGGGGCTCGATCCCGAACCATCCCAGCACTCCGTTCAGAGACGGGATCCATCCCGTCGCGGGGATCAAGTCGGTGGCGACAGTCAAACCCGAGGTTTCGGCATTGAACACATTGAGAAAGAGCCAGGCGCTGAGCGAGAACGCAATGAAGTTGAGCATGATGGTGGAGATCACCTCGTGGACCCCGCGCCTCACCTTCAAAACGGCCGGGATCAACGCCCACAAGGCGCCGACTGTCACGCAGACAACGAGGATCGACAGCACATGAAGCACCGGAGTGATCGAGTAGAGCGCGCCCACATAGGCCCCAAACAAGGCAGCGAGCAGATAGGCGCCTTCCACACCGATGTTGAACAAGCCCATCTTGAAGCCGACGGCGACAGCCAGCGCCGAGACGAAAAGGGGAACGGCGTCGTTGACGGTGATGATCATCGACGCGGTGCTGGTTCCGAAGACGAGCATCTCCCGATATGCATCAATCGGGTTGATGCCAACCAAGAGCAGGGCTAACGCAGCTATCCCAAATGCGATGACGAGGGCGACCAAGGGGGCCACTAACGCGGTCAGCAATCTGCCCTGTTTCACGATGCCTTCTCCTGGCTCGCCCCGGTCATATAGGAGCCGAGAATCTCCGGGGTGACCTCACTGGGTTTGAGATGCGCCACGAACTTGCCCTCGAATAGGACATGGATCGTGTCCGAGAGCCCGATCAGCTCCTCGAGATCGGCCGAGATGAGCAGGATGCCCATCCCTGCGGCGCGTGCGGTCTTCAACTCCTCCCAAACCGCTGCCTGAGCCCCGATGTCGATGCCACGAGTCGGCTGGGCCGCGATCAACACGACAGGGTCAGCCATGATCTCGCGCCCCACCACGAGTTTCTGCTGATTACCACCGGAGAGGGCGGTGGCCGGCACATCGACATTGGGCGTCTTCACCGCGAACCTGCGAACGATCTCCTCGGTGTGCTTCCGCGAGCTCTTCTTGTCGATCCAGATCCCGTTGGCATAAGGCTCCTGATACTGATGACCGAGGGCCGCGTTCTCCCACAACGGAGAGGGAAGAAGCAGGCCCTGTCGATGCCGATCCTCTGGAATCAGCCCGATCCCAGCTTGACGCCGATCCCGAGCAGAAAGATGGTCGACGGCTTCATCTGCGAGCGTGACCGATCCGGTTGCGTCGGGAGCAAGTCCGATGATCGAATCCACGAGAGACCCCTGACCATTGCCCTCGACCCCGGCTACGCCGACTATCTCCCCCTTTCGGACGTCGAAGTTGACACCGGTGAGGAGAGGTCTCCCGTCAGCGGAGAGCAGGCTCAAGTTCTCAACTTTCAGCAAAACCTCATCCTTGACCGTGGACTCCCGGGTTTCCGGGGACGGCAGTTCCGAACCGATCATCATCTCTGCCAGCTCCCCGGCATCGACCTCGGCCGGCGTCGTGGTTCCCACGGTTTGGCCCGCTCTCATCACGGTGATCCGGTCGGCGATCGAAAGCACCTCGTCCAGCTTGTGAGAGATGAAGATCACCGTCTGGCCCTCTTTGGTGAGCTCGCGTATCGACTCGAAGAGCTCGTCAACTTCGTGGGGCACGAGGACTGCCGTCGGCTCGTCCAGGATCAGGATCTTGGCCCCCCGGTAGAGGACCTTGATGATCTCCACTCGCTGCCGCTCTCCCACCGACAGCGCCTGGACCCTTTGGGCGGGATTGAGACGCAAACCGTAAGACTCCCCCAGCTGCTTGATGCGGTTGGCCGCCGAATCGAAGTCGATCTCAAGCCCCGATCGCGGTTCTGACCCCAAGATCACGTTCTCCAGGACCGTGAGGTTGTCGGCGAGCATGAAATGCTGGTGAACCATCCCGATCCCGGCGTCGATCGCCTCTTTTGGAGAGCGGAAAGCGACTGGTTGCCCATTGATCGAAATGGTCCCCTCGTCGGGGCGGACCATCCCGTAGATGATCTTCATCAGAGTGGACTTGCCGGCTCCGTTCTCGCCGACAATCGCATGCACCTCTGAAGGCAGAACGGTGAGCTCGACGTCCCTGTTGGCTACGACGCCCGGATAGCGTTTGGTGACGCCTCTGAGCTCAATTGCAGGTGCCTGGGCCAATTTCCCCGTCCGATAAAAGAACGCCGGGCCCAGGAATCCTGGGCCCGGCGCAAATTAGCAGGAGTGGCCTAGATCAGGCTTCCGGCTCTGTGGGGACTTCGATCGTCCCGTCGATGATCTGGGCGGCGTAATCGTCGAGGTCACCAGCGATGTCGTCAACGAAACCACCTGATGTCGCATATCCGACACCTCCCTCCTCCAGTCCCAAGCGAGTAGCGCCGGGGGTGAAGGCTCCTTCGAGGAAGTCAGTGATCGCCTTGGCAACCGCAACATCGACCCGCTTCAACATCGAGGTCAGGATGTGCTCCTGGAGGGCGGGATCGCCCACGCTGTTGTACTGGTCGGAGTCGACACCGATCGCCCACAGGAAGCTGTCATCGGTCGACAGCTCGTCGGCGGCCTGGAACAAGCCCAGACCAGACCCACCCGCGGCGTGGAATATGACGTCCGCACCCTGTCCATACAGGGCCAGAGCAGCTTCCTTGCCCTTCACCGGGTCGTTGAAACCGGTGAAGTCCGGGACCTGGGTCAGGTAGACAGCAGGAAGGATCTCGATGTCGGGGTTGGCAGCAAGGGCGCCGGCCTCGAAGCCCGCTTGGAACTTCAGGATCAACGGCACCTGAACGCCACCGATGAACCCGATGGTGCCGGTGGTGCTCTTCATTGCGGCGGCAACGCCCATCAGGAACGAGCCCTGCTCCTCGGAGAAGAGCATGCAACGGACGTTCGGCATCTCCACAACGGTGAAGGTGTCGTCCTGCGGGCAGTCGTCGGTGATGGCGAACATCGTGTCCGGGAACTCGGTTCCAACCCGCCACACGTTCTGGGCGAACGCAAAGCCATTGGCGATGATCAGCTCCTGGCCCGACTCGGCGAGCAGCCGCAGGTTCTCCTCACGGTTCTCACCACCAGCGTCGGGAGCGAGCTCCTCACCGGTGTAGCCGTACATGGCCATTCCGTCGTCCCAGGCCAGGGCGGCCAGGTCGTTGAAGGAGAGGTCGCCACGACCACCAACGTCGAAGGCCATCCCGATGACCCGGCCTTCACCGATCAGCTCGGCGGCGGTTGTCGTCGGCTCACCGCCTGTCGTCGTCGTCTCTCCGCCGGCGGTGGTGGTAGCCCCACCCGCCGTGGTTGTGGTGTCACCGGCACCGTCATCGCCACAGGCCGCCACGACCAGTGCCAATGCTGCCAGTGCGGCAAACAGCCGCATAAAGCGTTTCACGCAGTATTCCTCCATGTTTGTGATTGACGGCAGGCGAAACCCTGCCCGCTACGAAGGTTAGTGCTCGTCGTGATCCTGGGCGACATGGAGTGAGGTTGGCTTCACCCAGTAGATCCATGGGATCGAGACCATGGTTACGACACCCTTGAAAGCCACATTCACCCAGAGGATGGTCCATGCCACGTCCGGGGAAAACACCCCGAAAGAGGTGGCCAGACCTACGAAAACGGCGGAGTCAACCGGGATGGCGACGACGTTGGAGACCAACACCCGGCCCCATTGCCGTCGAGACCCGAAACGCGCCACCCAGCGGCTGTATGCGGCGGTATCGATCAACTCAGAAATCACCTCGGCAGCGATGGAGGCCACCACGATTCCCCACACCGGTGCCAGCACCTGTCCGAATTCGGTTTGGGGCCCGGTGACCTGATCGGGCGGAAGCCTCGCCGTCAGCCAGAAGAAGCCGGCCATGAGGAGGTTGATGGCCGCGGCCAGGAAGATCAAGGTTCGAGCGGCGGCCTTGCCCGCGATCTTGTGCACCAGATCGCGGAGGGTGAAGGTGAATGGGTAGACCAGGGTCCCCGCGTCCACGGCGAAGCCACCCAGCGCCACAACCCGGAGACTGCTGATGTCCGCCAGCATCTGGGCGGCCACATAGGCGCCGGCCACTATCAGGAGGGTTGAAAGAGGGGACTTCAGCGTGCTCACTGACGACCATCCACGGTTCGGACATCATGACAGCATCGAAGCGCGGACTCTGGCGAGAATGGTCGCGTGGGATTCGTCGCCACAGTCGCCCGTCTCGCCGGC
>JALYNX010000208.1 GCA_030772935.1 Actinomycetota bacterium
ACCCTACCCAAACTACCCCACGCCGCCCAGAATTCTGTGTATGTATTAGAACTCCAAACATAGGGTAGAGTATGCCCACAGGCAGTCTAGATGAGGAGAAACTCATGATTACTACTGCAATCCGTCATTCAGTTACGGATTATGGCAAGTGGAAGACCGTGTACGACACGTTCACTCCCACATCCGAAGGAGCGAAATTCGCACGAGTGAATCGCTCGGTTGAGGATCCCAACATGGTGACCGTTGTCGCCGGTTTCGATACCCTCGAGTTGGCGAAGGCCTTCATCAACAACCCCGACCTCAAGGTCAAGATGACCGAAGCCGGTGTTGTCGGTTCCCCGAGGATCGAGATCAACGAGGAAGTCGAGTCGATCTAGTTCGTATCTCCGGATCCTGACAAGGACCCGGGGAATGCTGGAACTGACAGACGTCTGATCAAGACATCTGAAGGATCGAGGCCCCCTGGAGGACATTCCGACGGGGGGCCTTCCTTGCGTCACGTCCCATTTCCAGATTCAATAGTCAGGCGACCAGGTTCAGGGGCGAATGACGATGCTGTCGAGGATCGCTTGGAGTTGTGCGACATCTTCGGTGGGTGAGTCGGGGAACCACGTGGATTCGATGAGGAGAGGGGTCCCCTCCACGTCGAGCACCCAGAACTCGACGACCTGTCCGGGTCCCTGGTAGTAGCGACCGATGGTGGGGCCTTGGTAGCCGTCGAAGTATCCGTCGTCACAGCCGACGAATCCGTTTTCGGGGACCGCTAGAACCAGGTGATAGCCGTCGTAGCCGTAGGCGGTGACCTCGGTGGGCGCCGCTTGGCTGGGGAAGTCTTCGATTTCGGCCAATGCAGTGGCCAGGTCTTCAGCGCTGCCCCCGACGGGGACAAAGATCGTCGAGTCGCAGGCAGGTGACGCCACCTCGGTGACAATCTGAGCCTTCATCGCCACGTAGTCCACGGCTTTCCCGGGCTTGAACGTACCCAAAAACGGCACCCACCCAGGCTCGACGATCGTGAATTCGACCCTCATGCTTGTTCCATTGGGTCCATCGGGGTCGACGTAATAGGTGCCCGGCTGGAGAATGGACCCGAGGCTGTCGACGTCGATTGGACCTAGGGCGGTCGAGGTGGTGGACACGACGGGCTCGGTCGTCGGAGGGGTCGAAATCATTGTTGTCGACGGAGCGATTTCAGTCGTCGTCGGCCTCGGCTGCGTCGAAGATGGCGCCGACTCTTGGGGTCCAGCACAGGCGGCAACCATCAGCAAGACAAGCAACCACGCCGTTTGTCGGAGGGATATCGCAGGCATGAGTGCCCCTTGCAACTCCATGAGGTTCAACCGCTTAAAGCGACAGACCCGGTACTCGTAAGACAGCGAATTCCAGCTGGGCTGGAGGAGCTCACAGAAAGTGTCTTACGCTTGCCCCGCTCCTTGCTTTCATTGGTCGTGACACCGAGAGGCCGCCCTGTTACAGGATGAGACCGTCGTTGAGGGCTTCTCCTCCTTCGTCGCCGCCAACGAGCCGAGGCTGCGTCACGCTCTCATCGCGTCTCTGGGAGCCGATGTCGGAAGGGAAGCCGCGGCCGACGCTCTCGCCTATGGCTGGGAGCACTGGGACCGAGTGCATGAGATGGAGAATGCGGTTGGCTATTTGTACGTGGTCGGTCGCGACCTGGGAAGACGGAGACGCCGGCGATGGAGTGTGGTGTTCCCGGATGTCGCCGAACAGAACTTGCCCTGGGTGGAGCCGGGGCTCACCGCTGCGCTTTCCACCCTCAGCGAGCGGGAGCGGACCGTCGTCGTCCTCGTCCACGGCTACGGCTGGGTGATGAGCGAAGTGGCAACCACCCTCGGGATCTCGAAGGGAACTGTGCAGACCTACGCCAATCGAGGGATGGGCAAGCTACGTCGAAAGTTGGGGGCGGAGTGATGAGACAGCCTGTCGAGACCCAGCTTCAGAACTACTTCGAGCAGATCGAGGAAACCCACGGCTCACTTTCGACCAACGCCATCCTGGAGCGCGCCGCACCGGTGCAGGTGGTCCCCAACAGCCGACCGGTGACGCCTCCACCTCGCCTCGTCAGGAGATGGGCATGGGCTGTTGCATTGATCGTGTTTGCCGGAGTAGCCATCTTCCTTGGCGCCATCGACTCTGATGCGCCTCCGATCGTGGACCAACCGGTGACGACCACCGTTCCGGGGACGCTCCCCGCCACCCCCCCGGCTCCCTCCGGGAGCGGAACCCTGGATACACCGCTCGGCGTCGCCGAATGGTGGATGGTCTCCGGCGCCGACGGCGCCTTGCCCGACAACGGTGGCTGGGTCTTCGAGACCCCAACCGGCTACGAGATGGTCGCCGGGCCCTTTGGCGAAGGCATCGAATACTGGGTCTCTCCCGACGGGAGGACCTGGGAGCCGGCACCCCTCCCCGAAGGCCTGTCCGGCCTGGAAGCGGCGACCCGGGTCGATCGGAGGCAGGTCGGAGCCACCAATTGGCTCGTCTCCGACAACACGACCCAGGTGTGGCGGCTCGAAGGCGAAACCTGGACGAGCGTGCCGTTGCCCGCGGGTCTTGGGGCCTATGAGCTCGGTGGCGTCCGCGACGACCAGGTCTGGCTCACTTCCACTAGCCCGTTGGGCATATGGCGGCTCGATGGGGAGAACTGGACCTCCTTCGATCCGGTAATCGGCCCCGCTGACGTCGGACCGGGGGGATTCATCGGCGGCCAGGCGGTGGGTGGCAACGAGGTGGTTGTGGTCCCATGGGCCGCCGACACCCTGACCGTGATCGACTCCGGGGATGTGGCCACTGCGGTGACCCCGCCGTGGGCATCGGAGATCGGGCAGGCTAACGGTGCCCAACCCGATGAACTGACCGTGCTCGCCGGTGACGTGGGGCTGG
>JALYNX010000209.1 GCA_030772935.1 Actinomycetota bacterium
GGGCTCATCACGGATCGGTGGCCAGAGAGCATCGACTCCAGATCGAAGACGCGCTGAAGCGGGGCGAGCTGAAGGCAGTGGTCGCCACCTCGTCACTCGAATTGGGCATCGACATGGGGGCGGTCGATTTGGTGATCCAGGTGGAGGCACCAACCTCGGTGGCTTCGGGGTTGCAACGCGTGGGCAGGTCCGGCCACCAGGTCGGCGGTATCTCCAAGGCTCGCGTTTTTCCCAAGTACCGGGGAGACCTGCTCGTGTCCACGGTCATCACCGGCGAGATGGCCAAGCGCAACGTCGAGACGACACGGATACCTGCCAACCCCATCGATGTTCTCGCCCAGCAGATCGTTGCCGAGGTGGTCAGCGCTGACACCACGGCCGACCATTTGTTCGACCTGACCCGACGCGCCGCTCCTTACTCCGAGCTGAGCCGGGCAGTGTTCGATGCCACATTGGACATGCTGGCGGGTCGCTATCCATCCGATCTGTTTGCCGAGCTCCGTCCCCGGATCAACTGGGACCGTGTCACCGGTGAGATCACCCCTCGACCCGGCTCGAGACAGCTCGTGGTGACCAACCCGGGGACAATTCCCGATCGCGGTCTGTATCGCGTCGTCCTCCCCGACGGGAGCCGCGTAGGAGACCTCGATGAGGAGATGGTTTATGAATCGAGGGAAGGGGATACCTTCCTGCTGGGGTCCAGCTCCTGGCGAATCACCGAGATCACCCACGACCGAGTCCAGGTGGTGCCGGCACCAGCAGATGCCACCGCCCACATGCCCTTTTGGCACGGGGACATGTTGGGCCGATCCCTGGAAACCGGAAAGGCAATCGGGCGGTTCGTGCGCGAAACAGCCATGCTCGATCCCGAGCAGGCCGAGGAATTGCTGGCCACCACCCACCATCTCGACGGCCATGCCGCCGCCAACCTCGTCGCCTACCTGACAGAAGAGAGAGAGGCCACCGGGCTGCTCCCTACCGATCAAACCATCGTCCTCGAGCGATTCCGGGACGAGATCGGCGACTGGCGGCTGGTGATGCTCTCCCCTCTGGGAGCTCGGGTCCATGCCCCCTGGGCCATGGCGCTGCGACATCGTTTTCGGGCCCGCTACGGAACCGATGTCGATGTCATCTGGTCCGACGACGGCATCGCGTTCCGATTCCCCGATTCCGATGAGCCTCCGGACGCCTCTGACCTGATGCTCGAGCCTGATGAGGTCGAGCCGATCCTCATCGAGCACCTGGGTGACACGGCGATGTTCGCGGCCCGGTTCCGTGAGGCAGCCGGCCGCTCCCTGCTCCTCCCCCGCCGTCGACCCAATCAGCGCACCCCGCTGTGGCTACAGAGAAGACGATCCGCCGACCTCTTGGGTGTCGCCCGCCAGTTCGGCTCGTTCCCGATGATCCTCGAGGTCTATCGCGAGATCCTCCAGGATGACTTCGACCTATCGGGCCTCCAGTCGGTCCTTGCCGACATCCGATCGAGGCGAATTCGCGTTGCCGAGGTGGAGACCGACGGCCCTAGCCCCTTCGCCTCGTCGCTTCTCTTCGCTTTCGTCGCCGCCTACCTCTACGAGGCAGACGCCCCCCTGGCGGAAAGGCGGGCCGCGGCCCTCACTCTCGATCGGGATCTGTTGCGAGAGCTCCTGGGCGAGGGGGAACTGAGAGAGCTGATCGACTCCGAGGTGGTAGCAGCCGTGGAGTTGGAGCTGCAACATCTCACCGAAGGCCGGCGGGCGACCCATCCCGATGCGGTCCATGACCTCTTGCGCGATCTCGGCCCATTGGGGACGAGAGACGTCGAAATTCGAAGCACCGGCTTCGACGTGGTCGCGGCCCTCGACAACCTGGAGAGCACTGGACGAGTGGTTCGGGTAGTCATCAATGGAGATCAGTTGTGGGCCGCCGCCGAGGACATCTCTCGGCTCCGGGATGGTCTCGGCGTCCCTCCCCCTCCCGGAGTCGCCCATGTGTTTCTCGAAGCCGTTGCCGATCCTTTGGGCGACCTGGTCGGCAGGTATGCGCGGACCCACGGCCCCTTCACCACAGGCGATGTCACCTCCCGACTCGGGCTGCCGGAAGCGGTCGTCGAGATCGTCCTCCTCCAACTTCAGGAGGCGAACCGCGTGGATGCCGGCGCCTTCCGGCCCGGAGGCGCGGGCAGGGAATGGGTTGACCGTGACGTGCTTCGCCGCTTGAAGCGACGCTCACTGGCGTCTCTTCGCAGTGAGATCGAGCCGGTGGAGCCTGCCGCCCTGGCCAGGTTCGCCATCGCCTGGCAGGGGATATCACTCAACCCGCCACGGGGCCGACATGCCTTGAACGACGCCGTTGCCCACTTGGCCGGCACCCCGATCCCGGCTTCCGTCCTGGAGCGTGATGTGCTGGCGGCGAGGGTGGAAGACGCCCCGGCTGGTCTGGACCGGCTCCTCCTCGATGGCAGCTTGGTCTGGATCGGCATGGGCGGCTCCAGTCTCGGGGACGGAAAGCTGGCTTTTTTTCCCAGAGACAACCTCGACCTGCTCTGGGCGGGGCCCAGCGAGGTTCCCGATCTCCCCGAGCACACCAGGATCCTCGAGCATCTCGATGGGCGCGGCGCCAGCTTCTTCAGAGATATCTATGAGGGCATCGGTGGCGGCGATCCCGAGCTCGCTCTCGACAGGTTGTGGGATCTGGTTTGGGCAGGGCATGTGACCAACGACACACTGGAACCGGTCAGGGCTTTCATAGCCCGACGCCGGGGTCGATCCTCGGGGCGGCCCTCGATCTCTTCTCGCTTTCCGCTACACGCCGGTGGCCGTTGGTCCTCAACCAGGCATCTGCATGGCTCGGGGCCGTCCCAAACCGAGCGCAGCGCCGCATGGGCCCAGTTGATACTCGACCGGCATGGGGTAGCCACCCGCACCACGGTTCTCGCCGAGGGCTTTCCCGGAGGTTTCAGCGCCATCTATCCGATCTACAACCATCTCGAGGAGACCGGAAGGATCAGGCGAGGCTATTTCGTCGAGGGTCTCGGTGGATCACAGTTCGCCCTACCGGGGGCTGTGGACCGTCTTCGCCAGGAGGCGAAACCGGAGTTGATGGTTCTGGCCGCCACCGACCCCGCCAACCCGTATGGAGCAACTCTCGGATGGCCCGACCTCGAAGGCGCCCGGCTTGCCCGGGATGCCGGGGCCTACGTGCTCCTCTATGGCGGGGAACTGATCGGGTTCTTGGAGCGAGGCCGGAAGAGCCTCACCCTTCTCACCACCGAGCCCTCACAGTTCGTCGGCATCGGCCAGGCGCTGGCAGTTGTCGCTGCCCGTCACCGACGTACCACGCTGGCCACGGTGAATGGCGTGCCTGCGCAGAGCTCTTCCATCGCCCCGGTACTCGCCGAGTGGGGGTTTGCCACCGCGGTGAAAGGTCTCAGTTACCGGGGCTAGCGTCCCTCCCTACCCCTTCCACCTCCGGCAGAAAGACTCAGCGTGAAGAGGATCGGCTTCCTTTCGTTCGGCCATTGGTCACCGACGCCCCACTCGCAGGTCCGGACCGCCGCGGATTCGCTGCTCCAGTCGATCGAGCTGGCCGTGGCTGCCGAGGAGCTCGGCGCCGATGGTGCCTACTTCCGCGTGCATCACTTCGCCCAACAGCTCGGCTCGCCATTCCCTTTGCTGGCCGCGGTCGGGGCTCGTACCAACCGGATCGAAATCGGCACCGCCGTGATCGACATGCGATATGAGAACCCCCATTACATGGCGGAAGACGCCGGTGCCGCCGACATCGTCGCCGGTGGCCGACTCCAATTAGGTATCAGCCGCGGCTCGCCAGAGCAGGTGATCGACGGCTTCCGCCACTTCGGGCATGTGCCGCTCGAGGGCGAGAGCGATGCCGATATGGCCAGACGCCACACCGAGGTCCTACTCGAATTGCTCAGAGGTGAAGGGTTCGCCGAGCCGAATCCCCAGCCGATGTTTCCCAACCCACCGGGCCTCCTCCGAGTCGAGCCATACTCGCCGGGTCTTCGGGACCGCATCTGGTGGGGGTCTGCCACGAACGCAACCTCAGCGTGGGCCGCATCCCTGGGGATGAACCTGCAGAGCTCGACACTGAAGTTCGACGAGAGTGGCGAACCCTTGCACGTCCAGCAGCGGAAGCAGATCGATGCCTATCGCGAGGCGTGGACGACGGCCGGGCACGAGCGTGAGCCGCGGGTCTCGGTCAGCCGCAGCATCTTCGCTCTAGTGGACGACCGCGACCACGTCTACTTCGGGAACCGTCAGCAGACCACTGATCAGATCGGCTACATCGATGCGAGCACAAGGGCGATCTTTGGCCGCTCTTACGCAGCCGAGCCCGAGGTCCTCATCGAACAGTTGGCCCAAGACGAAGCCATCGCAGCCGCCGACACGCTATTGCTCACTGTCCCCAACCAGCTCGGTGTCGACTACAACGCGCATGTCCTCGAGAGCATTCTCACCTACGTTGCCCCCGCGCTCGGTTGGCGCTGAGCAGGGCCTTGCTCCAACTCCAGGATCTCATAGGTGGTGTTGCGCAAACCAGCGGTGCGGCCCGCGGCCTCGATCACTTCGCGGAATTGCTGGGGCGTGACCTCTTGGCCATGCTGCGCCCCCGCCGATCTGGTGATGATCTCACCCATCAAGGTGCCCCCCAAGTCGTTGCAGCCGGCTTCGAGCAGACGCCCTCCTCCGTCCAGCCCCAACTTCACCCACGATGCCTGGATGTTGGGGACCAGGCCGTCGAGGGCGATCCTGGAGATGGCGTGGATCAGCACCACTTCGTCCCATGTCGGCCCGGCACGGGCCCGTCCTCTGAGGAAGATGGGAGCGCCCATATGGACGAACGGCAACGGGACCATCTCTGTGAAACCACCGGTTCGCTTCTGGATCTCTGCGATGACTCCGAGATGGTTGGCCCAGGAGCGGGGGTGGTCGATGTGCCCGAACATGATCGTCGAGGTCGCCCTGAGCCCCAGCTCATGGGCGGTGATCATCACTTCGGCCCACTGCGAGGTCCGGATCTTGTCCGGGCAGAGATGGGCCCTCACCTCGTCGTCGAGGATCTCGGCGGCCGTCCCCGGGAGGGTCCCCAAGCCTGCCTCCTGCAATTCCTCGAGGAACTGGCGAACCGGGACACCAAGAGTGTGCGCCCCCTGCCACACCTCGAGTGGGGTGAACCCGTGGATGTGCATGTCGGGCAATTCCGCCTTGATCGATCGCACGACGTCGACGTAGAAGTTCCCCGTGAAATCGGGATGGATGCCCCCCTGGAGGGTCACTTCGGTGGCGCCGCGCTCCCAGGCCTCGCGGGCGTTGCCGACGATCTCCTCGATACCCATCAAGTAGGGCTCACCGCGCAAATTGAGACTCTTCGGCCCCTTGGAGAAGGCGCAGAAACCGCATTTGAAGTAGCACAGGTTGGTGTAGTTGATGTTGCGGTTGACCACATAGGTGACGGTGTCCCCGACCGCTCGCTCCCGCAGCCGGTCGGCAACAAAGGCGATCGCGTCGACCTGGTCACCGCGGGCTCGAAAGAGGTCCTCGACTTCGGACGTCGTCGGCCGGTGGCCTTCGAGAGATCTCTCCAGGATCGGCGCCAAGCTCCCTGCTCCGGAGATCCCCTCCGGGGCAATGCCGGTGACCCAGGAGCGATCCATCCACTCCGCGGACAGCCGGAACACCGGGACCGGTGGCTCTTGGTCCTTGCCCGGAGCCCAGGTGTAGTGGGGTCGGACCGCTCCGGAACCGTCGACCTGGCTCAACCACGTGGTGAAGATCCCGGCGGGGAGTCGGTCTCTTGCTTCGTCGATCTCGAGACTAGGAGGGAAAGCGGTTCTCTCGACGAGCATGCAAGCGCCGAGCGCCTCGCGTAGTTGCCCGATCCGCTCGACGTCCCAGTCCCGCAACAGGAGGTCGCCGGCCCCCAAATCCACCATCCGCACTGCCTGGACCACATCGTCGACAAACACCGACACTGAGGCATCGATCCCGGGCAAAGCAACGAGCTGAGCCAAATCCTCGACTGTGGACCGCGTGGCCCTGAAAAACACTGCCCGTGACCGGGCCAGGCCGTTGAGGACGTCTTCCCGGTCACCGTCCCCGGTGACACTCAACCGCCAGCCGGGCACACCGCGGTCAGCAAGGGTCAAGGCGTCGTCTGGCGAGACCACCCACGCCGCCGGCTCGACTTCCCCGATCGTGGTTGCGGTGATCAGCACCCCTCCGGTGGCGGCATGAGTCAGGTCCTCGGCGCCCGGTGCGACCAGCTCGACGGTGGTCGTCCCTTCCCGACGCCGACTCTCGGCTGCCGCCTCGGCCAGGGTCTCCGAGGGTCTCACTCTCAGAAAGGTGATGGTCATGTCGCTCCGACGTGTTGTGGGATCTGCGCTAGGCCGTCGTCATCGGACGAGGCAACAACGTTGTCATACAAGCCGGGATCGATCCAATCCCGGGTAATGAACTCCGGGTAGACAGGGAGTCTCGGGCGCAGCGAGTACCCCAAGGCCTCGGTCCGGGCCCGCAATTGGTCGAGATGGGGCCACGGGGCCTCGGGATTGACCCAGTCGATGGTGAGGGGCGACACCCCGCCCCAGTCGTTGATCCCCGCGTCGAGGTAGATCTCGTATCGCTCGGTGAGATTCGGCGGGACCTGGACGTTGGCCTCGGCTCCCATGATCCACCGTGCGAGGGCAACCACCCTGGCAAACCACCTGGGTACTGGCTCGGCCGACCAGCGCATCGGGGTGTCGGCCTTGGCCCGGAAGTTCTGGATGATGACTTCCTGGATTGCGCCGGTCCGGTCTGAGAGCTCACGCAGCGCAAACAGAGAGTCGACGATCTCCTGAGGCGTTTCACCGATCCCGACCAGGATCCCGGTGGTGAATGGGACCTTGTTCCTCCCCGCTGCCTCGATGGTCGCCACCCGGAGCCCCGGTTCTTTGTCGGGGCAATTGTGATGAGGCATGCCGGGCTCCATGAGCCGTGGCGAGATGTTCTCCAACATGAGTCCCATCGAGGGGTTGGTGGGCCGCAGCAGCCTCATCTCGGAATCCCCCATCAGACCCGGGTTGGCATGTGGGTACAGCGAAGTCTCCGACCTGACCAGTGCCGACATTTCCGCCACGTATTCGATGGTGGTCGCCACGCCCTTGCCGGCGAGGAACTCCATCGCCTGTGGCCAGCGATCCTCGGGCCGGTCACCAAGGGTGAAGAGGGCCTCGGTGCACCCGGCCTCATCCCCGGCCCGGGCCACTGCAAGCA
>JALYNX010000210.1 GCA_030772935.1 Actinomycetota bacterium
TGAGTTGAACATTGGGGGCTGGACTCCCTTGGAAATCAGATACTGACCGGCAGGGGAGTCGATGGCGATCGAGCCGGCCGGGCTGATGTGGTCGGTGGTCACCGAGTCCCCGAGCTTGGCAAGGGCCCTGGCGCCTTCGATAGCGGTGATCGGTGTGAGGTCGACGGTGAGCTCGGTGAAGAACGGAGGCTCCTGAACATAGGTCGAGTCCTCGTTCCAGGGGTAGAGGTCGGACTCCGGGGTGGTGATGGCCCTCCACTCATCGGAACCGGCAAAGACATCCGAGTACTTGTCGACGAACTGGCTGCGGTGGACATGGGCGGCGACGATCTCGGCGATCTCCTCCTGGCTGGGCCAGATGTCACGGAGATAGACGTCGTTGCCGGCCTGGTCGACGCCCAGTTTTTCGTTGATCGGGTCCCAACCCATGGTGCCGGCAAGGGCATAGGCCACCACAAGGGGAGGCGACGCCAGGTAGTTGGCACGCACATCCGGGGAAATCCGACCTTCGAAGTTGCGGTTGCCCGAGAGGACCGACGCCGTCACGAGGTCCCCGACCCGGATCGCATTTGAGATCGCTTCGGGCAACGGGCCGGAGTTGCCGATGCAGGTGGTGCATCCATATCCGACGATATAGAAGCCAAGTGCCTCCAGGTCCGGGAGCAAACCCGAGCTGGTCAGGTATTCGGTGACCACCTTGGAGCCCGGGGCCAACGAGGTCTTGACCCAGGGCTGTCGGGTCAGGCCCCGCTCTCGTGCCTTTCGGGCGACCAGACCGGCGGCGACCATAACGTCGGGGTTGGAGGTGTTGGTGCACGATGTGATAGCGGCGATCACCACATCCCCGTCGGTCAGGTCGAAGGGCTCGCCGTCGAACTCGACGTCGACCTTCGTCTGCGCCTTGAGAGCTCCGACCCTTGCGGGACGACCGCCCTCGTCCTCCCAGCTCACGACGGTCGAAGTTCGGGCCCCCCCGTTCTTCCCGAAGAGGTTGGTCAGATCGGCGGTCCATTGGGTTTTCATCGCCGAGAGTGCGACGCGATCCTGAGGTCGCTTGGGTCCGGCCAGTGAAGGCTCGACGGTCGACATGTCCAGCTCGAGCTCGGCCGAGTAGGTGATCTGGCGACTGTCGTCTCGCCACATCCCCTGGACCTTGTGGTACTGCTCGACCGTGTCGACCAGCTTGTCCTCCCGGCCGGTCAAGCGCAGGTACTTCAAGGTCTGCTCATCGACCGGGAAGAACCCGATGGTCGCCCCGTATTCGGGCGCCATATTGGCGATAGTGGCCCGGTTGGCGATTGGCATCTCGGCCAGGCCGGAACCGTGAAACTCCACGAACTTGTCGACCACTCCGTGCTCTCTGAGCATCTCGGTCACCCGGAGCACCAGGTCGGTGGCGGTCGACCCTTCCGGCAGCATCCCCGTGAGACGGAACCCGACCACTTCGGGGAGGAGCATGTAGATCGGCTGGCCGACCATGGCGGCCTCGGCCTCGATGCCCCCAACTCCCCAGCCAACAACTCCCAGTCCGTTGATCATCGTGGTGTGGCTGTCGGTCCCCACCAGGCTGTCGGGGTAGAGGTAGCGGCCATCGTCCCAGACCACCTTGGCCAGATACTCGAGGTTGACTTGATGGACGATGCCGGTGGCGGGCGGGACGACACGGAAGTTGGCGAAGGCCGCCTGGCCCCACTTCAGGAACTCATATCGCTCCTGGTTCCGCTCGAATTCCTTGCGGGAGTTGATGGTCAGGGCGTCCGGGCGGGCGAAAGCGTCGACCTGGACCGAATGATCCACGACCAGATCGGCGGGGATCAGGGGGTTTACCTTCTGGGCCGCTCCCTCGTCGCCGGTCATGCGGACGATCGCCGAGCGCATCGCAGCCAGGTCCACGATCGCCGGCACTCCGGTGAAGTCCTGGAGCACCACCCGTCCCGGCACGAACGGGATCTCATGATCACTCACGTTGTGGGCGTCATAGGCGGCGATCCGGCGGACATCGTCCTCGGTGATGCTCTTGCCGTCGACGTTGCGCAGGGCAGATTCGAGGAGGACCTTGATGGAGTACGGGAGCCGCTCCAGCCCCTCGATGCTGTCGAGCCGGGCTATCTGACGGGTGCCGAGAGGAGTGTCGATTGTGGAGTGGGACCCGTTCATGGACTCAGGTTAATGGTGGTGTCCCACTCTCTCCTGAGACGGATATCGGAATCGCTTCAAGCGCTTCCGATAATCACCGGGACCTGGGTGACGCACTCGTCCTCGAGCGCCTTGTGCGGGATGAGCACCGGGTTGCACGGGTAGGACATGGCTCCGAACATCCCGGCGACAATCCCACGGTCGAGCGAGCAGATCACCTCGGGATGATTGGTCGCAGCTTCGCCGAATGGGCAGTGCGAGGTGAGGAGTCGTTGCCCCGGCAGGTCGGGGTCAATTGAGAAACCGAGCCCCGTCATCGCAGTCGCCACCGCCTGAATGGCGCCGTCGTAGCCGGGTTGCTCGGGTTCACCGATCTCGGCGGCCAACTCCCGGCCGTAGGCGCGCCCGACATTCTCTGCGATCTGAGCGACGTTCTCCGGGGCTACCTCGTCGAGGACCCGGATCAGCATTTCGACCAGCATCTCGAAACGCCTCGGGGCGAAATGCACCGACACCTCCTTGGCGGTTGCCTCGTAGCACTTGGCCGGTCGGCCCGCCGCCGGCCCGTCCTTCCCCGCCGATCTGCGGTGGCTGACCTTCAGATATCCGTCGTCGGCAAGGCGGTCCAGGTGATGACGGGCGACATTGGGGTGGAGGTCGAAGAGACCGGCGACATGGGAAGTGGTCAGGGGCTCTGCAGACTCGCGAACCGCGATGTAGATCGCCCGCCGGGTCGGATCGCCCAGCGATGAGGTGAGGTCGGAGATCCGGCTATCGAGGGTCTCGGTGTCCATGAGGGGTACCAACTGGCCAAAACTATAGTTTCGAGGGTCTTCTATCCACTCTCGGCGTTGGGGAATCAATGGCCTCGGACAATCAAATCTTCGACGCGGTCGCGTCCATCGAATCTCCCCTGTTTGTAGGCCGAACCCTCGGAGAGCTGGGTGCGGTCAAGAAAGTGGACAAAACGGTCACCGGGAAGATCAACGTCGAACTGCTTCTCCCCACCTCACACCCCTCTGAGCTCCTGGACCAGCGTCTTCAGCAGACCCTCCTTTCGCATGGCCGAGGAGCGGACATCGACATCGAGGTGATGTCTGACGAGGCGGCCGCCGAATTGATCGCCCGACTGCGTGAAATGGCAGGCCCCCCGGTGGGAGAGCCTGGCTCTTCGACTCGAGTAGTTGCCGTGGCTTCGGGGAAGGGCGGCGTCGGCAAGTCCTCAGTCAGCTGCAACCTCGCGGTGGCGCTGGTCCGAGCCGGGAAGAGGGTGGGGATCGTCGACGGCGACATCTGGGGCTTCTCCGTGCCGCGGATGCTCGGAGTGTCCCAGCCACCAATCCTCGTTGCCGAGGCGATCATTCCCCCGGTCTCCTATGGGGTCAAGGTGATGTCGATGGACTACTTCGTCGGCGATGACAAGGCCGTGATCTGGCGCGGCCCGATGCTGCACAAGGCCATTGAACAGTTCCTCAAGGACGTCTTCTGGGACAACCTCGACTTCTTGATCGTGGACATGCCCCCGGGAACCGGGGATATAGCCATCTCCATGGCGCAGTTCCTTCCTCGGGCCCAGGTACTCCTTGTCACCACCCCGCAACCCACGGCACAGAGGGTTGCCAGACGAGCCGCGCTGATGGCAGCCGAAGTCGACCAGCAGGTGATCGGGATTGTGGAGAACATGTCCTGGTTCACCGGGGACGACGGCAAGCGCTACGAGCTCTTCGGGTCCGGTGGTGGGTTGGCGCTGGCCGAGGAAGTCGGCGTGGACTTGATGGCGAGGATTCCCCTGCTCCCGGCGATGGGGCGAGGAGCAGATCTGGGGCACCCGGTGGCGGTGGCGGCCCCCGGCTCGGAAGCCGAGCTGGCCTTCGAGGCGTTAGCCGGGGCTGTCGTCGAGAAGCGGCCCCGGGTCCGGACCAACCCGGCTCTGGTGATCAACTGATGTCGTCGGCGCGACAGCTGACACGCGGTGGTTCTGCCTGGTTCTTCGGGCTGGCTTCGACGGTTCTGCTGGTTGCCCTGTGGGGCAGGGCTGTAGTGGTGGACACCAATGAGTTGGCCGAATCGCTTTCGCCACTGGCCGGGACCGATGCGGTTGTCAACCGATTCTCAGCCTGGCTTATCGACGAGTTGACCGAGGAGGGTCTCGACCCGGTGACGGCCGAGGGCGCGGCGGAGCATGTCCTCGATGACCCGGCGGTGTCGCAGGCTCTCGAAGGTCTGCTCGGAGAAGTGGTCGCAGCTGCCGCCTCTCCCGACCCGGCGGGGTCAACCGTCGACGCCAGATCGGTGATCTCTCCGGCAGTGCCTGATATCACGTTCCGGCTCAACCAGCTGGGGATCCCGATCACCGAGGCCCAACTCGCGGCGGCCGTCGCTGACCTCGATCCGCTCGTGGTCCGTCAGCCGGCAACCGAACCGTACGTTGGCCCGGATTCAGGGACTGCTTCCAAGTTGGGAACCGCGGTCATTCTGGCGGTGGCGGTGATGCTGATCACCACCTGGGCGTACGTCGCTGCCTCGGATGACCGAAACAAGGCACTACGCAGTCTCTTCACCCGATTTGCACTGGGTGCTCTCTCGTTTGCGGTGTTCTTGCGGATCGGCGGTTGGGTGCTCGATCCGGGAGGTGGCCGGGCGCCGGTGGCAGAGACGATCGGGTTGCTTGCGGTCTCGAAATGGCTGATCCCGCTGGGTTTGGGTTTCGTCGCCGCCTGGGCCTCGGTTGCCTTTTGGCTGTTCCGACGTCGTCAGGTCAAACCGGGGGCAGTGTCCCCGACGCGAATCGAAGTATCCACACGGCCACCAGGCTGACGCCGGTCCCGAGCAACACCAGAGTCAAGACCCGATTCGGAATCGGCCCTACCTTGCCGGCGCGCCTCAGCAACGACCAGACCCATCCTCCGAGAAAGATCAGGACAAGCAGGGGAATCAGCGGGTGGTAGTCGAGGGCGAGGTCGACGTTCCCTCGGAGTAGCGCCGAGGCGGCTCGGGTCAACCCGCATCCCGGACAGGCCACTCCGGTGAGGACGGCAAAGGGGCAGATGGTTGGCCCCTGGTCGGTGGGGTTGATCGCCAACAACGCACCGGCACCGAGGAACGGTGCCACCGCCACCGACCGGTCGCGCCATCCGGACAGCATCACGTGTTGAAAACCAAGTCGGTGACCTGCGCCAAACCGCCCAGAGTGAAGAGGAGCACAACAGGCACGATGATCAAAGCTGTACCCACGATGCCCACCACCTTGGCCGCTTTGGCGGTTCCCTCGTGCGTGGGGTCGCGACGACCTGACGAGATCGCCTGCAGTTCGTTGTTGGCCATGACCCAGGCCGCGATCCCAAGCAAGCCGCAACAAACCATCCCGAGGATGCCGAGCACGAGTGCGGTGGTCGCCTGACTCTGCTCGGGATAGGCAGCGGGGACAGCCATAGGGCGGACCCTACCGACCGAGCCGGTCGAGGACCCGATAGAGGACCGAGGCCGGGGTCAGGAACCAGGGCTTGGATCGGTAATAGAACCGGGTGGGGGCTGGAACCTTGGTGAACGAGCTCGGCGGGTCCT
>JALYNX010000211.1 GCA_030772935.1 Actinomycetota bacterium
ACGGAGGAGTGGCTTGTGTCGAAGACTCCGTGTCTGCGGTGGTCATGTGTTGAGCTCTCTCTTCGTTTGGGACTTGCGAGTCTCCTGGGTTCCCTGCCTTGTTCATCAGGCGAGGGAGATCGCCCGTGTAGAGGAGGAGGCCAACGATCAACAGGCCGACTGCCCACACCACTCCTCCTGAGAGAAAGGTGAAGTTGTCGAGAAGGACCAGGGCGGCGAGGAACACCAAACCGATCCCGATCCAGGATCGTGAGGAGGTGGCTCCGGAGAACACCCGCTCGGCGGAGGACTCGGTCTCGTCTTCGGAGCGAATCAGGAACCATCCCGCGGCGTAGAGGGCGACTCCGGCACCTCCTGCAAACGCGAAAAGGATGAAGGCAGCTCGCACCACCCAGGGTGCGATGTCGAGTCGATTTGCAAGACCTTGGGCGACACCGGCCAGCACCCGACCTTCCCTGGGTCTGATCAGTTCCTGTTGCGTCACCCTTGGCTCGGTCGCCTCGGTGGTTGTGTTGTTTTGTTCCATAGCCGCCATTTGCCCAGAATTCTTTGCAGCGGACAATCGGGGACCACCCTGAGACACCCCCTGAGCGCTCAGGGTTCTCCCCGATTGAGGTTGTGGGCGCCGCCCGCGATCATCTCTATGTGAATCAACGACGGTTGTTCGAGTTTCACCGTCGGCGAACCGATCGCATGATCGCGGGAGTCGCCGGCGGCCTCGCCGATGGGTTAGGCGTAAACGACGCGTTCGTGCGGGCGGCGTTCATCAGCCTGAGCATGGTGTGGGGCCTTGGCGTCTTGATCTATGTCGGTTTGTGGCTGATGGCGATCGATCATGTCGATGATGTCGAACCGGTGCCGGTGGAGTCCCACCAAGCTCTCGGTCTGGGGGGCGCTTTCATCGGTCTGATGCTCTTACTGGGCGGCCTGGGGTGGTGGCCTTCGAATGCGCTCGTGCTCACGGTCTCAGCTCTGGCCTTTGGATTCGCGGCTGTCGCCGACCGGAACATGACCAATTCGATTGCCTCATTCTTCGACCCCAATGCCACCCAGCCTGGGCGGTGGCGGCTCTTGATCGGCGTCGGGCTCTTGATCGGCGGACTGGCGATCCTCTCGAGTGGAGTAGCTCCCATCTTGGATGTCGGGCCGGTGTTGTTGGCGGTGGCACTCACCCTGCTCGGGATCCTGATCGCATTCGGGCCCTTGGTGACCCGTCTCGCCCGGGACTTGGGTGCCGAACGCCGTGAGCGGATTCGCCAAGAAGAGCGAGGCGAGCTTGCTGCCCATCTTCACGACTCGGTGCTTCAGACTCTGGCTCTCATCCAGCGAACCGACGATCCTGCACGGATGTCGATCCTCGCCCGTCATCAAGAGGGCGAGTTGCGGGAATGGCTCTACGGGAACGCGCCTCTCGACGGCGTCGACCTGGTGTCTACCGCCCTCAAGGGAGCCGCCACTCGAATCGAATCCGATCACCAGATCCCGATCGACGTGGTCACCGTCGGGGATCATCTGGTCGATGAGTCGTCCAGAGTGCTGGTCAGCGCAGCCAGCGAGGCTCTGGTGAACGCGGCGAAGCATTCGGGAGCGGACCGGCTCTCGTTGTATTTCGAAGCCGAGGAGGATCAGCTCTCAGTCTTCGTGACCGACCATGGGAAGGGATTCGACAAGACCGCAGTGCCCAAGGATCGCAAGGGAATCACCCAGTCGATAATGGCGCGGGTGGAGCGCGCCGGCGGCAAGGTCGAGATCAACAGCGAGCCTGGCGATGGCACCGAGGTCATTCTCCGCATGCCGGTGAGGGCCGAATGAGCATCAAGGTCTACCTCGTCGACGATCACCGACTCTTCCTGGCCGGGGTCAAGTCCGAGCTGGAGGAGGAGTTCGACATTGTGGGCTCGGCTCATGACGTTGACACGGCAATCGAGGAGATTCGCGGCCTCATACCCGACGTCGTTCTCATCGACGTTCACATGCCTGATGGTGGCGGAATCGCGGTCGTGGACGGGGTCACCGAGACCAACCCGGACGTGAAGTTCCTCGCTCTCTCCGTGTCTGACCAAGCCGAGGATGTCATCGCGATGATCCGGGCGGGGGCGAGGGGGTACGTCACCAAGACCATCGAGCCGGCGGACCTGGCCGATGCCATACGGAGGATCGACTTGGGCGACGCCGTCTTCTCACCACGCCTGGCCGGGTTCGTGCTCGACGCTTTCGCCGGGGCGATGCCGTCGGAGGAGGATCCCGAGCTGGATCAACTGACCGCGCGGGAGAAGGACGTCCTGCGCCTGATCGCTCGAGGCTTCGCCTACAAGCAGGTAGCGCGGAAACTGAACATCTCGATCAAGACCGTTGAGACCCACGTTTCGTCGGTGTTGCGCAAGCTGCAGTTATCCAACCGTCATGAGCTGGCCCGGTGGGCAAGCAAGAGGAGGATCGTGTAGGGCAAACCCCCCTCGCCCTCACTTTCGTTCGGGCGGTCCCCCCTTCGAAAAGAGGGGACAACAGCAAGCAGGGTTGGCC
>JALYNX010000212.1 GCA_030772935.1 Actinomycetota bacterium
GACGAGGTCCTGGTCCAGGTGACCAAGGACGCCATGGGTGCCAAGGGTGCGCGACTCACCGGCATTCCTTCACTTCCCGGCCGTTATCTGGTCCTCGTCCCCGAGTCGGACAGCGTTGGCATCAGTCGTCGTCTACCCGATGAGGACCGTTCACGTCTGCGCGATGTCATCAACAAGGTTCGACCGGATGGCTACGGGGTGATCGTGCGGACCGCTGCCTTGCACGCCAGCGCCGAAGAGCTGGCTGCTGACATCTCCCGACTTCTCAAGATTTGGACCCAGATCCAGGAGGAAGCAGGCGAAGGGCGAGCCCCGAGAATGGTGCACGAGGAGCCCGAGCTCCTGATCAAGGTCATTCGCGAGCACTTCACGGCCGACTTCCGCAAGCTCATGATCGACGACCACGCCGCCTTCGAGACGGTGATCGGGTATCTGAGATCGACTGCTCCAGACCTGGTTTCCAAGGTCCAGCTCTATGAGGATGCCGTCCCACTATTCGAGCGCTATCACGTCGACGATCAACTCAAGAAGGCCCTCGATCGAAAGGTCTATCTTCCTTCAGGGGGTCATCTGGTCATGGACCGGACCGAGGCGCTCACCGTGATCGACGTCAACACCGGGAAGTTCGTCGGTTCGTCGACTCTCGAGGACACGGTTCTCCAGAACAACCTCGAGGCGGCCGAAGAGATCGGACGGCAGCTCCGGCTCCGCGACATCGGCGGCATCATCGTGATCGACTTCATCGACATGGAGACGATCGAGAACCAGCAAAAGGTTCTGCGTCGGCTCAAGGAGGCCTTGGCCAGGGACAAGACGAGGACCCAAGTCTTCGAGGTTTCCCACCTCGGTTTGGTCGAGATGACCCGCAAGAACGTCTCCGCCGGTCTCCTCGAGCATTTCTCTTCGAAATGTGAGGCTTGCGCCGGGCGGGGCGTGATCATTCACGAGCATGTGATCGTGGCCGACGACCTGATCAGTGAAGTCGCGATCGGCGACTTCGAGTAGCAAGCTCGCTGCGCTCGCGGTACTAAGTACTAATTACCAAGTACTTCGACCAGAGTTGGTTTGAGATCAGCTAGCCCCGTACAATCCACGATTCACCACACTTCCCGAGGAAAAACCATGTACGCCATCATTCGCGCCGGAGGCAAGCAAGCCAAGGTGCAATCAGGTGACGTGATCGACATCGAGCGGGTCAAGGGCGACTCAGAAGAGCTGAGTTTCGCTCCGTTGCTCGTCGTCGACGACAAGGGCACCGCCGTTTCCGACCGCGCTCTCCTCGCCAATGCCACCGTGACGGCCAAGGTGCTGGGGGAGAGCCAGGGCCCGAAGATCGACATCTACAAGTACAAGAACAAGACCGGCTACAGCCGTCGCCAGGGTCACCGTCAGAAGTACACCCGAATCGAGATCACGGGCATCGAGCTCCCCGGAGCGGCCAAGCCGAAGGCGAAAACCGCGGCAGCGCCGAAGACCGAGAGCAACGAGCCGACTCCCAAGACCGAGACGGCAACGCCGGCAGCCCCCAAGGCCGAGCCACCGAAGCCCGTCGCCTCCCAGGCCGAAACGGCAAAGCCCGCTGCCAAGCCGGCAGCACCGAAGCCCGCTGCTGCCAAGAGCCCGACCAAGCCCAAGACCCCCAAACCCACCGCTCCCGAGGAGAAATAGAAATGTCGAAGACCAAAGCAGGTGGTTCCTCGAAGAACGGACGCGACTCGCATGCCAAGCGATTGGGCCCCAAGGTGTTCGACGGCCAGTCGGTGACTGCGGGCGCGATTCTGGTTCGACAGCGTGGGACCGCGATTCACCCCGGGGACAATGTGGGGAGGGGCAGTGACGACACGCTCTTCGCCCTGAGTCCAGGGACCGTCAAGTACGGGGTGCGCGCCAACCGGCGTCTCGTCAGCGTCCTGCCCGAATAGGTGTTCGTCGACCGGGTCCGGGTCGCATTGCGGGCCGGTGACGGCGGGGCTGGAGTTGCATCCTTCGTCAGGAGAAAAGGCAAGCCGAAAGGCAAGCCAAATGGCGGCAACGGGGGGAAGGGTGGCGACGTCATCTTGAGGGTCGACCCTTCGGTGGCCACGCTGCTCCGCTATCAGCGCAACCCGCATCATGCCGCCGAAAAGGGCACCCACGGTCAAGGCGACAACCGACACGGCAAGGAAGGTGAAGACTTGGTGCTTCCCGTACCCGCCGGGACTGTGGTCTTCGACGACGCCGGCGTGATGATCGCCGACCTGGTCGAACCCGGCCAGGAGGTCGTAGCTGTCCACGGCGGACGGGGGGGAAGGGGCAATGCCGCCTTCGTCAGCCCCGCCAAACGAGCCCCAGCCATTGCCGAGCAGGGAGAGTTCGGCCGGGATGAGTGGTTCACCCTCGAGATGAAACTCCTCGCCGACGCCGCCCTGATCGGCTTCCCCAACGCGGGAAAGTCGACGTTCATATCAAAGGTGTCCGCGGCCAAACCCAAGATTGCCGACTATCCGTTCACGACTCTCGAGCCAAATCTCGGCGTTGTCAGCCTCGACGATCGTGAATTCGTGTTGGCCGACATCCCGGGCCTGATCGAAGGGGCGGCGGAAGGGCGCGGCCTTGGTCATGAGTTCCTGCGCCATATCGAGCGGGCCCGAGTTCTCGTAGTCCTTCTCGATCCGTCCCAGCTCCAAGAACACACGGCGGAGCGCCAACTCGAGATCCTGACCCGTGAGATCGCCGAGTACTCAGCGGACCTGGCCGCCCGGCCAAGGGTCACACTGCTCAGCAAGTCGGACCTCGGTGACTTCGAAGACATGGCCCGACATCTCGAGGCGATTCATGTTTCTGCCGTCACCGGCACCGGGCTTCCGAGCGCCCTCCACGCCATTGCCGACCGAATTGATGAAGCCGAACGCGTTGCGCCCGAGAGAAAGGGCTTCGTGCTCCACCGGCCCCTAGGGCCGAGCTTTCTCGTCCAACGAGAGGGCGGTGCATGGAGAGTGGAGGGGATTGCTGCAGAACGGGCCGTCGGCTTTGCCGACCTCACGATTCCCGAGGCGGCGGACATGGCAGCCCGACGCTTGGCACGTCTCGGCGTGGACGAGGCTCTCATCTCCGCCGGTGCGGTCCCGGGTGATGAGGTCCGGATCGGGGATCTCAGTTTCGAGTTCGTCCCCGATCTCGGAGAGGAGGAATAATGGTGGGTGATGGACTTCGATAGCCCTCGCGCCGTTTCGGAAGCTCTGGCCTCGGTCGACTACCTGCCCAACGACCGAATCGCCCAGGTGGTGTATCTGGCTGCCCGTCTCGACAAGCCGATTCTCGTCGAGGGCCCGGCCGGAGTCGGCAAGACCGAGCTCGCCAAGGCCCTGGCCAAGATCACCGGACGCGAGCTGATCCGCCTTCAGTGTTACGAGGGTCTCGACGAGGCCAAGGCCCTTTACGAGTGGAACTACAAGAAGCAATTGCTTCGGATTCAGGCTGACGCCGATCACGACTGGGAGGACATCGAACAGGACATCTTCTCCGAGGAATTCCTGCTCACTCGCCCGTTGCTGGCTGCAATCCGCTCCCCTGATCCCGTGGTGTTGTTGATCGACGAAGTGGACCGGGTAGAAGTGGAGACCGAGGCTCTTCTGCTCGAGATCCTCTCCGATTTCCAGGTTTCGATTCCCGAACTGGGGACGATCGAAGCCTCGACCCAGCCGTTGGTCGTGCTGACATCGAACAACACGAGGGAGCTCAGCGAGGCGTTGAAACGGCGATGTCTCTTCCTCCACATCGATTATCCCGATCCTGCCCGGGAGCAACAGATTCTCAATGCCCGGGTTCCCGGGCTCTCCGAGCATTTGGCCGTTCAGGTCGCCAACGTGGCACGCTCGATCCGAAATCTCGACCTCAAAAAGGCCCCGTCGGTCTCTGAGACCATCGACTGGGCGCGCACGCTGCTGGCCCTTTCGATCGAAGAGGTCGACGCTGCGGTGCTCGGTGACACCCTTCACGTCCTTTTGAAGTACCAAACGGACATCGAGAAAGCAGCCAAGGAGCTGGCC
>JALYNX010000213.1 GCA_030772935.1 Actinomycetota bacterium
GAAACATATACCGCGTTGCCCGGCCCTCGACTGTCTCGAACTGCAAGCCACGTCTGGTCTGGGCTGAGACCGATCAAAGTGATCCGCTCCCCCTCGAACACCTTGCCCACTTCGGGCCCCCCGGGGCAGGCATAGGCAGACGTGGTCTCCGACACAGTGCCGGTCGTCTCATACCCAGCCAACCCGCTGAGCCAGGTGAATCCGACCACGATGCCAACACCTACGAGAAGAGCGGCGAACCCCATGATGAGACGACCGGCGTTGAGCAGATCAAAGCGAGGCAGGAACCTCCTTCGATCACTGTCAGGTCCTCCGGCCAACTTAAGTCGATGGGCCAGCTCGCGAGCCAACTCGTCCGGAGCGAGACGTCTCGACTTGCGGGGCCCAGGTGGTTTCTGGCTGAAGGTCATCGGAGTTTCTCCCGATGAGATGGGCACCGGGGCAGGCGAGGATAGGCGCGAGAAACCACAGGTTCCGTGGCTGCCATCAGGCTGCGGCGAAGTCGAGTCGAAATGGGGCGCTCCGTCCCCAGTCCGCCGTCGAAAAGCTACGAGCCGGAGTGGAGGGTGTCAATCTCGAAGGGGGCCGCCGAAGGGCGACCCCCTTCACATGGTCAAAGTCGCGAAACCGCCCTATTCCTCTTCGTCATCCGGGCGAATGCTCCCGCCCAGGCTGGCCAGCCATTCTGCGGGGTCGTCTGGGAGCCCGTCGTCACCGGACGACGTGGGGCCGCCATCGAGGAACCCGAGACTGGCGACTGTGGTCGCCCCGGGCAGGGAGGGCTGGAGCATCTGGTATTGCTGGGCCCCCGTGCCCGCCGGGATCAGCTTGCCGATGATCACGTTCTCCTTGAGTCCCCGCATGAAGTCGGACCGTCCCTGGATCGCCGCGTCGGTGAGGACACGTGTCGTCTCCTGGAAGGAGGCGGCGGAGAGCCATGAATCGGTCGCGAGCGACGCCTTGGTTATGCCCATCAGCTCCGGGCGGCCTTCAGCAGGGCGCTTGCCCTCGGTGACCAGCTCACGGTTGGTGTCGCGGAAGCTCTGGTCGTCGACCAGGGCTGCCGGGAGGAAGTCGGACTCGTTGGGCGAGACAACCCGCACTCGGCGCAGCATCTGACGCACGATCATCTCGATGTGCTTGTCGTGGATCTCCACACCCTGGGAGCGATAGACCTCCTGCACCTGGTCGACCAGATACTGCTGGGTGGCGCGCACCCCGCGGATCTCGAGGACTTCTTTGGGGTCCAGCGGGCCTTCGGTGAGCTGGGTGCCGGCGTCGATGGTGGCGCCACTTGCAACGCCGGGCCTCAGCTTGGCGTAGCGCGAGATCGGGTAGACCAGTTCGTCATCACCTGCTTCGAGAACGATGCGACGACCCTGCTCGTCTTCGACGACAGTGATCACACCTTTCTCCTCGGCCATGACCGCCTTCCCCTTTGGAGCGCGGGCCTCGAAGAGCTCTACGACGCGAGGAAGTCCATGGGTGATGTCCTCACCGGCGACACCTCCGGTGTGGAAGGTCCTCATGGTGAGCTGGGTTCCCGGCTCGCCGATCGATTGGGCGGCCATGATTCCAACCGCCTCACCCGTTTCGACGGTCTTGCCGGTGGCAAGCGAGATCCCGTAGCAAGCCTGACACACACCGCCTCGGGTGTCGCAGGTGAGAGGAGAGCGAACCCGAACAGCTTCGATGTCGGCTTCCTCCACCGCATGCAACTCCTTGGTGCCAATCACGGCACCAGCGCGCAACTTGTCGCCGTCCTCGGTCACCACCATGGTGCGCCCCTCCTTGACGTCGTCGGCAAGGACCCGGCCGTAGATCCGGGATCGAAGGTTGCGAATCTTGTTTCCCCGCTCGTCCAGGACCGGGATGATGATCCCTTTGTCGGTCTCGCAATCGATCTCGAGGACGATCATCTCCTGGGAGACATCGACCAGGCGACGGGTCAGGTAACCGGAGTCCGCGGTTCGAAGCGCGGTGTCGGCCAGACCCTTTCGTGCGCCGTGGGTCGAGATGAAGTACTCGAGAACCGAAAGCCCCTCACGGAAGTTGGAGATGATGGGGCGAGGGATGATGTCACCCTTCGGGTTGGCCACGAGACCGCGCATCCCGGCGATCTGACGAACCTGCATCATGTTCCCGCGGGCCCCCGAGCCCACCATCATGTCTAGTGAGTTGAAGCGTTGCTCCTTGAGGCTGATCTTGGTTGCCTCGGTCACCTTGTCAGTGGCCTCGGTCCAGATCTCGATCAACTCCTGACGACGCTCGTCGTCGGTGACCACACCCTTCTGGAACTGACTCTGGACCCGGTCGGCGCGCTCCTCGTACTCCTCGAGGATCTGCGCTTTGTCCGCGGGGGCCCGCACATCATCGAGAGCGATGGTGAGGCCGGCTTTGGTCGCGTAGTGGAAACCGAGCTCCTTGATCCCGTCGAGAGTCTCGGCCACCGCCGAACGGGGATACCGCTCGATGATGGTTTCGATCAGTTTCCTCACATCAGCCTTGACCACGACCGAGTCGACGAAGGGGAACCCTTCGGGCAACGCCTGGTTGAAGATGACCCGGCCCAATGTGGTGTCGGAGAGACCCACGCTGCTCATGGGCTGCTCCGGCAACAGGCTGCCCAGGGTCTGCTTGAGGTCGGCGTACAGCTCCGGATCGCCAGCCATCTCTCCCAGCCGGATCCGGATCGGTGCGTGCAGCGACAACTCGCCGATCTCGTAGGCCATGACGGCCTCGTCATAGTCCGCGAAGCGACGCCCCGCACCCGTTGCGTCCTCCACATACTCGGAGAGGTAGTAGACCCCGATCACCATGTCCTGGGACGGGGTGACGATGGGCCGACCTGAAGCCGGGGATAGGACGTTGTTCGACGACAGCATCAAGATCCGTGCCTCGGCCTGGGCCTCCGCGGACAACGGCAGGTGAACCGCCATCTGGTCGCCATCGAAGTCGGCGTTGAATGCCTCGCAGACCAAGGGATGGATCTGGATCGCCTTGCCCTCGACCAGAACCGGCTCGAAAGCCTGGATTCCGAGACGATGCAGGGTGGGCGCCCGGTTCAGCAGCACTGGGTGCTCCTGGATCACGTCGGAAAGGACGTTCCAAACCTGGGGGCGCTGACGCTCGACCATCCGCTTGGCGGCCTTGATGTTCTGGGCGAGGTCGAGGTCGACCAGGCGCTTCATCACGAACGGCTTGAACAGCTCCAGGGCCATGATCTTGGGCAGACCGCACTGATGCAGCTTGAGCTGGGGACCGACCACGATGACCGATCGCCCTGAATAGTCGACCCGCTTTCCGAGCAGGTTCTGGCGGAACCTTCCCTGCTTGCCCTTGAGCATGTCGGAGAGCGACTTGAGGGCCCGGTTTCCCGGCCCGGTCACCGCACGTCCGCGGCGGCCATTGTCGAACAAGGCGTCGACGGCCTCCTGGAGCATCCGCTTCTCGTTGTTGACGATGATCTCGGGGGCGCCGAGATCGAGCAGTCGCTTCAGTCGGTTGTTGCGGTTGATGACCCGGCGATAGAGATCGTTGAGGTCGGAGGTGGCAAACCGGCCACCGTCGAGCTGCACCATCGGGCGCAGGTCCGGCGGGATGACCGGGACGGCGTCGAGCACCATGCCCTGGGGCTTGTTGCCGGTCTTGCGGAACGCGTCCACGACCTTGAGCCGCTTGAGGGCCCGGACCTTGCGCTGGCCCTTGCCGGTGGCGATCGTCTCGCGGAGCGACTCGACCTCACCGGGGACGTCGAAGTCCTGGAGGCGCTTCTGGATCGCCGTGGCGCCCATG
>JALYNX010000214.1 GCA_030772935.1 Actinomycetota bacterium
GGTCGGGACGGCGCACGGGTCGCCCGGCGAGCCGCAGCCCGTCGAACGCCTGAGGGCTGGTGACCTCGTGCAGCAGGTGCAGGTCGATGTAGAGCAGGTCGGGCTCGCCCTCCCCGCGGTGCACCACATGGGACTCCCAGACCTTCTCGGCCAGAGTTGCGGCCATTGCTCCACCTCCACGACGTGACCACCGCTCGGCGGTCGCACGACTTCGACGCATGCGGACGCCTTCAGTCCAGGCGTCATCGCTGCCTCTCGAGATTCGCACGGGTGGGTAGAAGACCATGGTGTAGAGATCGCAACGCTCACCGGGCTCTTCGTACCAACCGCCAACCCAGCTTCCGTCCGGGTGCGGCCCCACCACCCCCCGCGTGCCATCGACGAAGACTTCGCCCTTCTCCGCCGGCCAGTCGACTGGAGGGAGGGTCCCCCGAATCAGAGCGATGGCGACCGTGCCGTCCTCTCGCCCGAAGAAATTGGTCTGAGTGCCCCCAACCGAAGTCCAGACATCCCTCTCGATCTGGTCGGGGTCGAGGAGGCCAGTCCCCACCCCCGCGGGGAGAAAGGTCAGTTCGTAAGGGGCCGCCGGACAGTCGATCGGGGTCTCGGTCGTGGTGGTTTCCCCGGTTGTCGTCGTGGTGGCCACGGCCGTGGTTGTCGTGGTGCTCTCTGCCGTCCCCGCGCAAGCGGCGACCAAGAACAGGGCGGTCACGAGCAGCTTCTTCATCGAAGCCGATGTTATGAAGATTCACCCCGTCTACGAGGGCTCCCCCTCACGCTTAGAATCCACGCCGCTGCGCAACACAGCCGCTCCCGATCCCCACGAGTGTGCCGATCGGGCACGTACCGAGAAATACACATTGAACAAGGAGGCTGCGGTGATACGCAGACGCTTATACATTTTGTTGGCTCTCTCCCTGATCCTGACCGCTTGTGGATCTGAGGGGTCCGACACTTCAACCACCGCAGGTGACACCACCACCACCGCTGGGGAGGCGACGACCACCGAAGCCCCGACAACCACTGCAGCGCCGGATGTTTGCTCCACCGACAGCGAGGCTCTGTTCGAGCCCGGCAAGCTGACCATCGCTACCGGTGAGCCGGTCTTCCCCCCATGGATGATGGACGACGACCCGACCAATGGTGAGGGCTTCGAGAGTGCCGTCGCCTACGCCCTCGCCGAGGAACTGGGATTCGCTGCCGAGGACGTGACCTGGGTCCGGACCACCTTCGATGAGGCGATCGCCCCTGGCGAGCGGCCGTACGACTTCAACATGCAGCAGTATGGGATCACTGAGGAGCGTGACGAGATCGTCGACTTCTCCGTCCCCTACTACGTGGAGCAGAAGACAGTGGTTGCCCTCGAAGGGACGCCGGCCGCGAGTGCCGCGACCTTCGCCGATCTCGCCGAGTCGACGTTCGGTGCGACCATCGGGACCACCGACCTCGATTACATAGTCGAGGTGATCGGCATCCCCGATGCCGAGGTGGCGGTTTATGACGACCAGGCCGGCACCTTCGCCGCCCTGGCTGCCGGTCAGATCGATGCCACGGTGATTGGTCTCTCCACCGCCTACTTCATCACTGCAGTCGAAATCGAAAACGCGGTGATCGCCGGAGTGCTCCCAGACGTCGGGGGCACCGAGGGTGGGATGGGGCTCCTGTTCACGGACGGGAACCCTTATGTCGACTGCGTGAACGCCGCACTCCAGACCCTGACCGATGACGGGACCCTCGAGGACCTGGGCAATGAATGGCTGGAAGCAGGCGGGGACATCCCGGAGATCACTGAGTGACAGATGAGCGCCCGGCGCCGGCCCCCCCGGTTCGGCGCCGTGTCAGCGCTCGCGAACGTTGGGTCCCGGTGCTGGCCAGTGTGGTCAGCACCGGGGTCGTTTTCGGCTTGGTGGCGTGGTGGGTTGCTTCCTCCGAGTACTGGCCGGCCGTCCAGGAGCAGTTCTTCTCCGGGGAGACGATCCGAGAATCGTTTCCGTCCGTCCTCCGCGGTTTCTGGCTGAACATCTGGGTCTGGATCGTGGCCGAGATCGCGATCCTGATCCTGTCTCTGGGGCTGGCGGTGGTCCGCTCACTAACCGGCCCGATCGCCGCCCCGTTCCGCATCGCGGCCATCGCCTACATCGACCTGCTGCGCGGGGTCCCCGCACTGTTGCTCATCCTGCTCTTCGGGTTCGGGGTCCCCGCCCTCCAACTTCCCGGGCTCCCTCGCGGCGCCATCTTCTGGGGATCGGTGGCGATGGTGGCCGGCTACTCGGCTTACACCGCCGAGGTCTACCGGTCGGGCATGGAAGCGGTCCACGACAGCCAGCGAGCCGCGGCCCGGGCCCTGGGGCTCTCCCAATGGCAGACGCTCCGCTATGCGATCCTCCCCCAGGCGATCCGCAACGTATTGCCTGCCCTGCTCAACGGCGCCGTCTCCCTGCAGAAGGACGTGGCGTTGCTCAGCGTCATCGGAGTCCGCGAGGCGGTCCGTGAGGCCCAGATCTACACCGCACGGACTTTCAACTACTCGAGCTTGATCGGCGCCGCCATTCTGTTTCTGATCGCCAGCATCCCGCTGGCCCGCTTCACAGACTGGTACTCACGCAGGGACCAGGAGCGTCGCCTGCAAAGGACCCTCTGATGCGACGGGTCGAGATCGAGAACCTGACCAAGTACTTCGGAGACAACCTCGTTCTCGACCGGGTCAATCTCGGGGTGGACAACCACGAGGTGATTTGCCTGATCGGGGCCTCAGGATCGGGGAAATCGACCCTGCTGCGCTGCATCAACCGCCTGGTCGAATACGACGACGGGCGCATCCTGATCGACGGGATCGATGTCCAGGATGAGAGCTTTCCCCAGAACCAACTTCGGAAGCGCATCGGGATCGTCTTCCAGGCCTACAACTTGTTTCCCCACATGACCGTGCTCGACAACATCACCCTGGCCCCGCGCAAGGTCCACGGGCTGGATCGGGCCCAGACGGAGGCGAGAGCCAGGGAGTTGTTGGAGCTGTTTGAGATGGGCAGCTATGCATACTCCTACCCGGACCGGCTCTCCGGGGGCCAACAACAGCGGGTGGCCATCGTCAGGGCCATGGCCACCAGCCCCGATGTGTTGCTTCTGGACGAGGTGACGGCTGCGCTCGACCCGGAATTGATCGGGGGTGTGCTCTCGGTGATCCGTGACCTGAAGACCGCCGGCATGACGATGATCATCGTCACCCATGAGATGGGGTTTGCCCGCGACGTGGCGGACCGGGTGTGTTTCCTCGACAACGGGCGCATCCTCGAGGAGGCCCCGCCAAACAAGCTCTTTTCCGAACCCGAGAACCCCCGCACCCGCCAGTTCCTGCAGCGCATCATCGAGGCGGGACGACTGTGAGCGGGGGGGATGGGGTCGTGGAAAGGTCCCGGGTCGCAGACATGACCCTGGCCCCGACCGGGCATCAGGCCATCGATTGGGCCCGGCGACACTCACCAATCCTCGACGGGTTCGTGCGCCGACGCCTCGAGGACGGCGCTCTCAGCGGGCGCCGGGTGGCAGTGGTAGTGCATCTCGAGGCGAAGACGGCCTTCCTGGCCACCGTGCTCACCGATGCCGGGGCCAGCGTGGTCGTCGCCGGGTCCAACCCTTGGACCACTCGCGACGATGTGGCGGCGGCGCTGGTGGAGCGGGGGGTCGAGGTCCATTCGAGTCGCAGATCGACGGCTGAGGTGTGGGAGGCGGATCTGATGAAGGTCGCAGACGGCGAGCCCGAGTACATCATCGATGACGGGGCGGAATTGACGATCCGAATCGCCCGGGACCGTCCCGAGGTCTATTCCCGGCTCAAAGGCGTCTCCGAGGAGACGACCACGGGGGTGGCCCGGCTCCGCCAGATGGAACAAGCCGGGCGGCTCCCGATGCCGGCTATCGCAGCCAACGACGCGGCCTGCAAGCACATGTTCGACAATCGCTACGGGACCGGTCAGTCCACGATCCAGGCCATCCTCCGGCTCACCAATCTCCGACTTCCCGGGAAGAAGGTGGTGATCGTCGGGTACGGATGGGTGGGAAGGGGCATCGCCAACTACGTTCATGCCTTAGGTGGCCGGGTGGTGGCGGTGGAGGTCGACCCGATCAAGGCCCTCGAAGCTCACACCGACGGCCATGAGGTTGCCGACCTAATCACCGCCCTGGGGGAGGCAGACCTCGTAATAACCGCCACCGGTGGGATGAGGGCGATCGCGGAGCGACACTTCTCGGCTCTGGCGCCGTCGACCATCCTCGCCAACGCCGGCCATCACGACCTGGAGATCGACGTCCCAGCATTGAGGGATGCATCGACCGATGTGGAAGAGGTGCGACCC
>JALYNX010000215.1 GCA_030772935.1 Actinomycetota bacterium
GGGTTGACGGGTCGAGGTCCGGTGTCTCCCGCAGCAGCCCGGCGGCGACGAGGGCCAACACCACGAGCACCCCGGCGACTGGCAGCAGCCATCCCGGCAGGCTGCGTTCCTCGTCCATGGGCGTCAAGTGTCGCAGATGTCAGCGACGCAACGCGGCTAGCTCGAGAGCGAGTTCAGCACTTCGGGAACCCCGTACCCGACCAGGACAACCGGCCGAAAGCCGCGAACTTCGAGGATCGCCGCGGCCAGGTTGGCTCGATAGCCGCTCTCGCAGACGACCCACACTTCTCGTCCTTGGTCCAACCCGACAGGGGTGGCTCGTGCCACATCCGGAACGTAGGCGAGTGTCGATCCGGGAATCGTGCCCTCGACCCAATCGATGGGGCTGCGGACGTCGAGCACCTGTTCCCCATCGACAACGGCCGACGTGAACTCCTCGATTCCGACAACGCGGTGTGATTCGAGGTCCACATCCCAGTGGTTCAGGTCGCGGATCACCCCTCGGACGTCCTCGAAGCCGATTCGGCCCAACTGGCGCATCGCCTCCTCCAGATCCTGTTCCGGTTCGAGCACCAGGATCAAAGGCGCCTGATAGGGCAGCACCCAACCGACCCAGGTGCCGAAGCTGTCGCCAAGCTCGATGGCGAGGGAACCCAAAAGGTGGCCCTCGGCGAAGTGCTCCCGGGGGCGGGCATCGACCACGATCGCCGACGGGATCATCTCCTCGAAGTCCTCCCTGGTGAGGACAGGGACTTCTCGAATGGACAAAGGAGGGGCGCCAAACACGTTGGCGGGCCCCATCTGGGAGTAGTAGGCGGGAAACGGACCCAGACCGGCGAGCTGGCCTTCCACAAAGGAGTCCTCATCCGAAAAGGCCAGGGCAGGATTGCCCTTTCTCTCGGCGCCGATGGTCGAGGTGGGGCCGGTGGCGATTGAAATGGAGCAGAAGCTGCCTTGGCCGTGGGTCGGATAGAGACCGACCTCGTCGGGCAGTGCTGCAAGCCGGTTGATCGACGTGAATTGGAGGCGAGCCAAGGTGTCGGCACGCTCCGGTCCCATGAGATCGGGTCGACCAGCGGAGCCCACCAAGAGACTTCCGCCTGAGAAGACAGCCACCGGCAGGTCCTCGACCAGGACGAGATACGAGGTGTGTTCGGGGGTGTGTCCTGGGGTGTGGATGGGCCTGACAACCAGATCCCCGAGTTCGATGTCTTCCAAGTGAAACGCAGGGCGGTGTCTGTAGGCGGGCGCCGCCGCCGCCGGAAGCACCAGTTCGGCGCCGGTCTTGCGAGCCAACTCGGGGCCGCCCGAGATGTAGTCGTTGTGAAGATGAGTCTCGAGGACGAGTCGGGGCTCGATCCCCGACTCGGCGATCAAGTGCTCGAACCGATCGACGTCACGTTGGGGATCGACCACTATCCCCGTGTTCTCATGGGTCAGCAGATAGGTGGAGTCTCCGAGGCTTTCGGTGCGAACATGGATGATCTTCACCCGGTCAGTCCTGCATCCCCAGCGCCTTCATCCCTCCTGCGAGGTTGGCGACATTGTTGAGCCCGTTCATCGAGAGAAACACCGCGACCTGTTCACTGCGCGCCCCTGAGCGGCACACCACAAGTACGGCAGTCTTGTCGACCAACTCTTCGACACGGTCGGGGATGTCACCCATGCTGATCTGCACCGCCCCGGGGAGGGTCCCCAGGGACCATTCATGGGGCTCTCGAACATCGAGGAGCATGCCCTGGTTGGCCTCGAGCCACGTCTTCCATTCGTGGGCTGGTACCTGTTCGATGGGGGACATCCGCGTCAATCGTACGTTCTACAGTCACCCCCACGTGCGACGGCCGTGTCCGGCACTCAGTGGAGGGCAATCATCGACATCGGAGTTCTTGTTTCGGGTTCGGGCTCGAATCTGCAGGCCCTGATCGACATTCCCGACCTCGGTGCTGCAATCCGGGTGGTGGTCGCCGACAGGCCCGGGATCAAAGCGCTGGATCGCGCCCACCAAGCCGGGATCCCGACGGCAATTCTCCCTTGGGAGGACTACGAATCTCGAAGCGAGTTCTCCACGGCTGTCGCCGACACAGTCGAGGGCGCAGGGGCCAAGGTGGTGGTCCTCGCCGGGTTCATGCGAGTCCTCAGCTCCGAGACGGTGAGCCGTTTCCCCAATCGGATCCTCAACATCCACCCCTCCCTGCTACCCGCCTTCCCCGGCGCCAATGCCGTGGCCAAAGCGCTGGCCCACGGGGTCAAGGTGACTGGCGTCACCATCCACCTCGTCGACGAGGAGGTGGACCACGGGCCGATAATCGCCCAGCGGGCGGTTCCGGTGCTCCCAGAAGACGACGTGGCGGCGCTTCACGCCCGGATCCAGGTTCAGGAGCATGACCTCTACCCGCGGGTGGTGCGGGCCTTCGTCGCCGCAGAGGTCAGCGTCGTGGGCGGGGAGGTGATATGGCGATGACGGTGGTCCCGGTCAAGAGAGCCCTCATCAGTGTCTACGACAAAGAGGGACTCGTTCCGTTTGCACAGCGCCTCAGCGCAGCCGGAGTTGCG
The DNA here is from genome assembly GCA_030772935.1 of Actinomycetota bacterium. Taxonomy (GTDB): domain Bacteria; phylum Actinomycetota; class Acidimicrobiia; order Spongiisociales; family ZC4RG35; genus JALYNX01. The sequence goes on from JALYNX010000215.1 coordinate 2,554, forward strand.
ATCGTGTCCTCCGGGGGAACGGCGAAGACGCTCGGTGAGGCCGGCGTGGCGGTGACCGCAGTGGAAGAGGTGACCGGGGCCCCGGAGATGTTCGGAGGGAGGGTCAAGACTCTCCATCCCCGGATCCACGGGGGCATCCTGGCTCGGCTCGAAGTCGACTCCGACGTGGCCGACCTCGAAGCAAACGACATCGAGCCATTCCAGCTCGTAGTGGTGAATCTCTACCCGTTTCGGGAAACGGTGGCGACGGGTGCCGGCGACGACGAGGTGATAGAGAAGATCGACATCGGGGGGCCGGCGATGGTGCGTGCCGCCGCGAAGAACCACCGACACGTCGGGATCGTCACCTCGCCAGAACAATATGAGGAAGTGGCTCGAGCCGTGGAGGAGGGCGGGCTCGACGACGACCTGCGAAAGCGCCTTGCTGCTGCTGCGTTTTTCCAAACCGCCTCGTACGACGCGGCTATCGTCGGCTGGATCGGGGACGATCTGGTGATCCCCCTGCGCCGTGTCTCGGTGTTGCGTTACGGGGAGAACCCACATCAGGAGGCCGCTCTTTACGTCGAGGACGGCGCCAAGCCCTGGTGGAGAGATGCTGTCCAGCACCAGGGCAAGGAGATGTCCTTCAACAACTATGCCGATGCCGAGGCCGCCTGGAGACTGGCCTCTGCCGAGGCGGGAGTGGTTGCCATTGTCAAGCACACCAATCCCTGTGGGGCGGCGCGAGGGGGGGCCACGGCGGAGACGTTCGAGCGGGCTTGGGCCTGCGACCCGCTGTCCGCCTTCGGCGGGGTGATCGCGATCAACGGGGTCGTGGACGAGTCAACGGCCCGGTCCATCGGCGAGAAGTTCGTCGAAGTCTTGATTTGCTCCCAAATTACCGACGAGGCTTTGGCCGTCCTCGGCGAGAAGATCGGGCTCCGCGTCCTGGTGGCAGGCGCACCCGGCGACCGCGACCCCGATCTGAGCCGTCTCGAAGAGGGCTTCCTGGTTCAGGCTCGCGACGACGAGGTGAGCGACGCCTGGGAGACCGTTTCCGAGCGAATCCCGACCGAAGAAGAGAGGCTCGACCTGGGCTTTGCCTGGACAGTGGCGATGCACACCAAGTCGAACGCAATCGTGATCGTGAAGGATGGAGCAGCGGTCGGGGTCGGCGCAGGAGACCAGTCGCGGGTGGGGCGGCGGAGCGGGCGGTGCTCAAGGCCGGGGATCGAGCCCGGGGTGGGGCGGCGGCCTCCGACGCCTTCTTCCCTTTTCGAGATGGCCTCGACACTCTCGCTGCGGCCGGGGTGACCACCGTGATCGAGCCCGGTGGGTCACGCAACGATCAGGAAGTCATCGACGCCGCCAACGAGCACGGCATTGCTCTCGTGTTTGCCAGCAACCGGCACTTCCGTCATTGAGATGAGTGCATTGATCCTCGACGGAAAGGCGGTCGCAGCCGCAGTCAAGGCGGAGGTCGCCGAAGGCGTTTCCGGGCTCGACTACTCACCGGGGCTGGCCACGGTGCTGGTGGGGGACGACCCTGCTTCGCACACCTATGTGAAGGGCAAGCGAAGCGACGCCGCGGAGGTGGGGATCGAGTCGTTTCACCATGAGATCGGCGCCGACGTCTCGCAGGACGAGTTGGAAAGCCTCATCGCCAGGCTCAACGCGGACGACTCGGTCGACGGCATCCTGGTTCAGCTGCCGCTGCCCGGCGACCTCGACTCGGAGCGCATCGTGGAGCGAATCGCGCCGGCAAAAGATGTGGATGGCCTGCACCCCCACAACCTCGGGCTGTTGGTGCTCAACCGGCCTGGGCTCCGACCCTGCACGCCGAGCGGGATCATGAGAATCCTCAGTCACTACGAGATACCGATCACCGGGGCCAGGGCGGTTGTCATCGGTCGATCGTTCCTGGTGGGCCGGCCCCTGGCTTTGATGCTGGCGAGTCGGGGCGTGGATGCCACAGTTTCCATGGGTCATTCCCGGACCAAGGATCTGGCTGAAGTGGCTCGCGAGGCCGACATCCTGGTGGCGGCGGTAGGCGCCGCAGAGTTGGTGACCGCGGATTTCGTGAAACCGGGGGCGACAGTGATCGATGTCGGGATCAATCGGACCGACAAGGGGATGGTTGGGGATGTCGACTTCGAATCGGTCC
>JALYNX010000216.1 GCA_030772935.1 Actinomycetota bacterium
CGTTGATCGCGGCCCGCAGGGTGGCGTCTCCGGAGGTGACCGGCTCCACCCGGGCTCCGAGGAGCCGCATGCGCTCCACGTTGGGCGCCTGACGCTCGATGTCGACGGTGCCCATGTACACCGTGCAGTCGAGGCCGACCCGGGCGCATGCCGCTGCGGTGGCCACTCCGTGTTGGCCGGCACCGGTCTCGGCGATGACCCGGCCTGCTCTCATTTCCCTCGCCAGAAGGGCCTGGCCGATGGCGTTGTTGATCTTGTGTGCCCCGGTGTGAGCCAGATCCTCCCGCTTCAGCCAGATCTCGCCGCCCCAGGCCTCTCCCAGGCGGACGGCGCGGGTGAGAGGCGTTGGCCGTCCCACCCAGGAGTTGAGCTCGAAGTCGAGGGTCGCTTGGAACCCGGGATCGGCAAGAAGCCGGGTCGCGGCCTCCTCCAAACGCGTCAGGGCAGGGACGAGTATCTCGGGCACATAACGGCCGCCATACTCCCCGAAACGACCCCTCTCGTCGGGGAAGACGGTGGATCTCTCACCGGTCATGCGGTCACCTCATCCTGAAACTCCACGGACCGAGCCGCGGTCACAAACGCCTTCATCAATTGGTGGTCCTTGACACCGGGCGCCTGTTCGACCCCAGAGCTGACATCGACGCCCCCAGGGCCAACCGCCCGGACTGCTTCTGCCACATTCTGCGGTGTGAGCCCACCGGCGAGCACGAGTCGGCTTCGGGAGGGAAGACCGCCGAGCCCTTCCCAAGCGACCATGCGTCCCGTGCCCCCTCGGGCCGCACTGTCGACCAGGACCCAACCCACTTCGGAAACCTCGAGGGCGGCCTCAACCCGATGCAAGAGCCCCGGCCCATCGGGGACGACCGGGAGGATCCTCGATCGAGGCATACCTTGGAGATAGTCAGGCTCCGCCTGGAACAGGTCTGGTGCCACCTCTTGCTCGACCTGCTCGACGAGACGACGAGAAGGATCGTGGAACACGGCCACTGCCAAGACCCCGGTGGGCAGCAGCGAGCGCAAATGAGCCGCCTGGGCGACGGAGACCCGGCGCGGTGATTCGGTCATCACCAAACCGATGGCGCTGGCCCCGGCATCGACAGCTGCTTCGACGTCGTCAGGGGTCCTCAGGCCGCAGAGCTTGATGAAGGGCCTCATGAGGCGGACACCTTGGCCGTCTCCCGCCCCATTGCCAGCATCGCCGCCATCAGACCGGCGGGATCATTCGATCTCATCAGCGCCGAGCCGACCAAGGCGCCGCGATAGCCGAGAGCCGCCACCCGGCCAATGTCGGCTGGGCCGAGCATCCCACTCTCCGCAACTACCGGCGGCTGGGTGGGAAGACCCGAGGCGAGCTGCTCGTGGATCGCCGGCTCGGTGCGCAACGTGTCCAGGTCACGGCAATTGACACCCACCAGCAGCCCGGCCCGAGCCTCCACTATCGAGGTGACCCGCTCCAGGTCGGAGGTGTCGAAAGCTTCGACCAGGGCATACATGCCGGTCTGATCCACTGCGTCCAACATCAGCCGCATCTCCTGGTCGTTGAGGATGCGGGCGATGATGAGGACGCCGTCGGCGCCAGCAGCCCTCGCCTCGAACACCTGATAGGGATCGACGAGAAAGTCCTTGCGCAGCACGGACACCTCGACACCAATGGAGACGGCCTCGAGCAGGTCGAGAGATCCGCCAAATGCATCGGGCTCCGTCAAAACCGACAGCAACTTGGCCCCGCCCTCCTGATAGGCGACGGCTCGTTCCACGAGGTCGGCAGCGCCCAACTCCCCCTCGGCCGGCGACCTGGGCTTGATCTCGCCCACCAAGTCGAAGACCTCACCGAAGTCACCCAGGCCTCGGGGCGCCGGAGTCGCCATCGCCTGTTCGACCATCACCGCCAGTGGCCGCCTGGAGCGAGCGGCTTGAAGCCGGGCCCGGGACGATTGCTCCATCGACTGGAGAAACCTGCTCATCCTCGCTCCCGCTCCCCGAATTCTCGGAGTCCCTGGAGCAGGGTCATGGCCCGGCCATCATCGAGGGTTGCGGTCGCCAACTCGACGGCAGTCTCCGGACCCGAGGCAGCCCCGGTCACTTCCAGGGCGAGGGCGGCGCCAAGGACGATGGAGTCGCGATGAGGCCCGCTCTCGCCGCCGAACACTGCGGTCATCTGGCGGGCGTTGTGACCCGGATCACCACCTGCCAGGTCGGATGGGTCACACCGATTCATGCCCAGATCGGCAGGGTCTCGACTCGAGCGAACCACCGTTCCGGGGCGCACGTCGTAGAGAAGGAACTCTCCAATCGGGCTGGGTTCGTCCCATCCAGCAGCGCCGTGAAGCACGAATGCGCGATCGATCTCGAGGCCGGAGAGGGCGCCGGCCATCAATTCGGCAGCCCGGGCGTCGAACGCTCCCACCACCAGGTGGCGCGGCCCCGCCGGGTTCGTCAGCGGGCCCAGCATGTTGAACACGGTACGAACCCCGAGTGCCCTTCGAATCGGGCCCACCGCCGCCATCGCCGGGTGGTAGTGGGGAGCAAACAGATAGGTGAACCCCAGACTCTCGAAGCATCTTCGGGCCTGGTCCGCCTCGAGGGGGATTGGAAGCCCGATCGCCTCGAGGATGTCGGCGCTTCCGCATTGGCTGGTCATCGAGCGGTTGCCGTGCTTCACGACAGGAACTCCGGCCGCCGCAGTGAGCAGGGCAGCCCCCGTTGAGAGATTCAGCGAGCCAGAGCGGTCCCCACCGGTCCCAACCACGTCCACCGCTTCGGAGGCGTCGATCCCCGGATCACTGGAGAGCCGTCTCATCGCGGAGGCAAACCCCCGAACCTCCTCAGGCGTCTCTCCTTTCGCCCGCAACGCGATCAGGAGGGCGCCGGCCATCGCGGGGTCGACCTCACCACCGGTGAGGGTGACCAACAGCTCGTCAGCGGCCGCCGCCGAGAGGTCATTGCCGGCGAGCAGGTCGTCGAGCACCTCTCTCATGCCGGCCGCCCCGTCAGGTCGAGGAAATTGCGGAGGAGTAGGTCACCGTGCGGAGTGAGAACACTCTCCGGGTGAAATTGGACGCCTTCCACCGGGTACTCACGATGCCGGACTCCCATGATCACCCCATCAGAGGTGAAAGAGGTCACGACCAGATCCGGGGGAAGATCCGCCTCCTGCACCGCCAGCGAGTGATACCGGCCTGCCTCGAACGGATTGGGAAGCCCGGCGTAGATCGTTGCCGAGTCGTGATACACAGGCGACGACTTGCCGTGACGCAGCTCTTCGGCACGTTCCACTTTTCCGCCGAGAGCCGCGGCCAATGCCTGATGACCCAGACAGACCCCGAGGATCGGAACCTCGGTCAGAAGCCCTGCGATGACATTCATCGACTCCCCCGCCGACTCGGGGCCACCCGGTCCCGGCGACACGACCAGATGGGTCGGCTCCAGCTCCCGGGCGCTTTCGACATCGATGTCGTCGTTGGTGCGGACGATGACCTCCGCCCCCAGGATGCGTAGCGCCTGCACAACGTTGTAGGTGAAAGAGTCATAGTTGTCTACCAGCAGCACCCGGCTCATAAACCACCCGCAGCACTCTCGAGGGCGCCCCGCATCGCCCCGCTCTTAGACAGGACTTCCTCCCACTCCGTGGCCGGGACGCTGTCCGCGACGATCCCGGCGCCTGCCTGATAGGAGTAGGCGCCTTCAGACATGACAAGAGTCCTGATGGCGATGGCCTGATCCATGCTTCCGCCATGCCCGAAATAGCCCACAGTCCCGGCATAGATGCCCCGTGGCACCGGCTCCAACTCCTGAAGCAACTCGAGGGCTCTCACCTTGGGGGCCCCGACCACTGTCCCGGCGGGGAAGGCAGCCGCGAACAGGTCGAAGGCGTCGGTGCCAGGTTCCAGGATCCCGGTGACCCCGCTCACCAAATGCATGACGTGGCTGTAGCGCTCGATCGCCCGGTAGGGATCGACACGTATCGTGCCCGGCACTGCCACCCGCCCCAGGTCGTTGCGGGCAAGGTCGACAAGCATCACATGCTCGGCGGCCTCCTTGGCATCGTCCAACAGCTCGGTCTCCGCTCGCCGATCGTGCTCGTCGTCGTTGAAGCGGGGCCGGGTCCCGGCGATGGGACGCAGCTCGGCTGCGGTGCCTCGGAGCCGGACCAGAGCTTCGGGTGAAGAGCCTATGACCCTGGTCTCACCCAGCTCACAGAAGTACATGTATGGGGAAGGGTTGAGCAGGCGGAGACCCCGGTAGACGTCGAACGGGTCGAGGTTGGACTGGCCCGAGAAACAGACGGAGACCACCAGTTGATAGACGTCACCGGCCGCGATGTGCTCACGGGTCTGCTCCACGGCGTCCATGTATTCGCTCTTCTCCATCGAGGGGAGTGGGTCGCTGAAGGACCCGCCCTCGTTCCTGGCGCCGGGAACGCCGCCGGCGAGCAGAGAGATCACCTCCCGACGCAAGGCGAGGCGCTCGGTCTCCGATCCGTCGTGAAGCAGGGCTGCCCGCCGGCTCAGATGATCGAAGACGATGACGCTGGGCGGCCCGTAGAGCAGGATCTCAGGCGACGGCGACGGCGGTGGAATGGTCCCGGCGAGCCGGTGGGCAACATCGAATCCCACCGCGCCGACCAGTCCACCGGCAAAAGGGATTGCCCCGGACAGCGGGCCGGGCCGGGGGGCGGCGGCAAGCGCCTTGCGGAGGGCATCCATCAGACCCCCGACGGTCCCATCGGTCTCAATCCGGACTTCTCCGACGTCGAGAGCGTGCCCGTCACTGCGGACCTCGAGGCCGTCACCAAAGCCGATGAATGAGAAGCGACCGATGCGATCTCCGTGCTCCACACTTTCCAGGAGAAAGCGCGGGCGCAGAGGGCCGAGCTTGAGGTACACCGAGGTCGGGGTGTCCAGGTCGGCTGGGATGTCGAAAGGCTGGTTCAACTGGGGCTCCTCTCACCGGGCCGGAAGATGAGCTCCGAGAACGAAGAACCCACCGTCCGGAGCCGGAGGTGGGTCTGGATGATCAGAAATCCTGGGGGATTATCCGACCGAAGCCACCTCCGGCGCGGGCCAACGCCACCACCAGGTGGTCGAGGTCGACGAGGTGATCGATCGGGTCATGTCGGGCGGAACGGTAAGCGCCTGACGCGACAACGTCAAGAGATCGGTCCCGCTCTAACCGCCGACCCGGTTCATCCCGGCGAGGACGGCTTCGACGTCCGGGGAGGCCACGGGCGGGTAGAAGACCATCGTGTAGAGATCGCAGCGCTCGCCGGGCTCTTCGTACCAACCGGCCACCCAGCCGCCATCAGGG
>JALYNX010000217.1 GCA_030772935.1 Actinomycetota bacterium
CTCCCCCGTCGCGGTGCATGCGCCAAGCACGAATAGGACCGCGGCCAGGACGGCGGCAGTTCTCGCACTTTTCATGTTGCGGCCTCGAGTGACAAGGCGACGAGCTCCTCGGGAAACAGGTTGGCGGGCAGAGAGAGGACGTGGTCGGGGACAATTCCCCCCGCGACCACCGATTCTCCATTGGGGCTCGTCCAAAGGGCGACGGCCACGTAGAACTCTCCTCCGTTCCGAAGCTCGAAGGGTATCTGCACCGCGTTCTTACCAAAGGTGGGCTCTCCTACCACCACTGCTCCTCGCTGGTCGCGGAGAGCAGTCGCAGTCATCTCGGCCGCCGATGCTGTGCCTCGGTTGACGAGCACGATCAGGTCGATCGCGGTGGCGATACCGTCTCCCAAAGCGGGCACGTCGGCTTGCTCATCCGGTGCCGAAGTGTGGAACAACACGCCTTCGTCGATGAACTCGGACATAACCAGCACCGCGGCGTCGATGAAGCCCCCGGGGTTGTCGCGGAGGTCAACGACAAGTGTGTCGACCCCAGCCTCGAGGAGCTCGGTCAGGCCTTCGCGGACCAGATCGGGGATGTCCGCTTCGAAATCCGGGATTCGAATGAGTCCCACCCCGGGCTGGGGAACCTCGATCTCGACCGTTGGCACCGTGAGCTCATCTCGCTCGATCTCGAAGACTTCGGTGGTGCCATCGCTTCCCTCGACACTGATCTCGACCATTCCGGTCTCGTCGCCGGCAAGTCGGCTGACGGCCTCGACGAAACCCAGGCCGACGACGCTGACGCCGTCGATGGCAGTGATGATGTCCCCTGCCATGATGCCGGCCTCGGCTGCCGGGTTGTCCTCTATTACGGAGATGATTCGAAGCGGGCATGTCTCGGCTACCCGGGCGCATCGCGAGCCGACCGAGTCGGTTGCGTCGAGAAGCACTCCGACTCCTCCCACGACACCATTCGACCTGAAGACCCCAACCTGATCAGGGGGCACGTAATAGGAGAAGGGGTCGAGGGCGTGGTCGATCATCCCGATCACAGCGGCTTCCATTGCGGGGCCCACGGGGATCGATGCTTCGTCGATCCGGGCGGCCAGACGGCTGCAAACCTCGCCAAACGCCGGGTCGGGGACCGCACAAATCAAGGTCCGCGGCGGAGCAGCAGTCTCTTCTGTCCCGTAGTCGTCCAAGCCCTGGAGGGCTGCCGCGTCAATACTTGGCACCTCGACGGGCCGGTCGAAATGCCATTCCTGGATCAGATCTTATGCCTCGCACAAAGGGGAGAAGGGGACGGGGGGCGTCGAGCAGTCGTCGATCTGAATCGGGAGCGGGAGAGAGGTGGTCGTGGTCGGATCGGGGATCGTGACTGACACTTCGGCCGTGGTCGTTGTCGCCGCATTGGTCCCGCCCGTACAGGCCGTCACCGCCAAGGCTGCAGCTAGAACCCACTTGAGCATGTGGGCATTATCGGCAAAGGGAGACGGTTACCGTCGCACTTGTGTCGGTGCGATTCATGCTTCGGACCCCCGGCGGGGAGCCACTGGTTCGGGACGTAGTCCACGGCCGGTGGGCAAGGCCAGAAGGAGCGGCCGATTCGACCCTGGGGGAGGGCTTGTGGGCCCTGCCCGGCCTGGTGGATGGTCACGCCCACTTTGCTGCCGTCGAGCGAGCGGATTGGGTCACCGACGACGTCACCGGTGCTGGTATTCGCGCCGGCGAAGCTCTGACAGCAGGAGTCATGTTGGCGTTGGACAAGGGCTGGAGTGACCTGACCGCGATCGAGATGTTGGGCCGGATCGGTTTGGAGGACCGTCCCGATATCGAGGCGGCGGGTGTAATCATTTCGGTCGATGGCGGATACTGGCCTGACTTCGGGCGCGAGGCCGCTCCTGGCGAGATGGCCCGGGCGGTTGCCGGGGCCGTCGCCGAATCGAAGGGCTGGGTGAAGCTGATCGGGGACTGGCCGCGACGAGGAATCGGCCCTGTGCCCAACTTCACCGAGGCAGAGCTTGGGGAGGCGGTGCGGGTTGCCAACGGCCTCGGGGCACGGGTCGCCATCCACACCATGGCTCGTGAGGTGCCGTCGATGGCGGTCCGAGCGGGGATCCACTCGATCGAGCACGGCCTCTTCCTCACCGAGGAGGACATCGTCGACTTGGGAGCGCGGGGTGGGATGTGGGTTCCGACGGTTCTCCGCATGGAGGCAGTGATCCGACAACTCGGCGCCGAGTCAACGGGTGGCCGGCTGCTCCGCGAGGGCATCGACAATGTGGCAAGGATGCTCGACACCGCGGTGGAGGCCGGGGTCTTCGTGCTGGCCGGCACCGATCTGGCCGTCGGAACCCGGGCGGTGGCGGCCGAGGCAATCCGGCTCTGGGAGCTGGGGATGAGCCCGGCGCGGGTCGTGGGGGCGGTTTCGAACGCCGGGTTCAAGGCGACCGGTCGCGCCGACGCCTTCGAGGTGGACACCCCGGCCAATGTCGTGCTCTATTCGGAGGACCCGAGAGCCGACCCCCGGGTCCTGGCGCATCCACTACACGTAGTCCGCCTGGGGAGGCTCCTCGGATGAGATTGGTCCTCGCCTCGGGTTCTCCTCGAAGGAAGGGCCTTCTCGAAACGCTTCGCCTCGATTTCGACGTGGATCCGTCGGGGGTTGATGAGACCCGGTTGCCCGACGAGACACCAGGCGTGTATGTCGAGCGAGTGGCACGCGCCAAAGCTGGGTCCGTCGCTGGGCCCGAACGTCTGGTGATCGCCGCTGACACCACCGTCGTTCACGAAGGCAGGATCCTCGGCAAGCCGGCCCATCCTGAGGAGGCCCGTGCCATGCTGCGACGCCTCCAGGGAGAGAGCCACGAGGTGTTCACCGGATTGGCTGTCGCGTGGTGGGACGGAGGGCCCTCGCTCCAAGCCATCGTCGACGTTTCGATGGTGGAGATGACCACGATGACCGAGGACGAGATAGCCGACTACGTCGCCACCGGCGAGCCCATGGACAAGGCCGGCGCTTACGCCCTGCAGGGCATGGGTGGTGTCTATGTGAAAAGGGTGATCGGAAGCCCTTTCACCGTAATCGGGCTCCCCATCCATCTTTTGGATCGGATGATATCGGCCGCCGGGGCCCGTCTCTCCAACTTCAGACTTCCCGACAGCGGGTAGGTTGGGTGCGATGCGTCGTTGGACAATCGGTCTTTCCATCCTCTTCGTGGTGCTCGTCGTCGTGCTCATCGTCATGTTCACGGGTGACCAGGCAGGGGAGACAACCACGACCGCCCTGGGGAGCTCGACGACGAGCACGACCCAAGGGACCACGACCACTGCTGATGGAAGCACGACTACGAGCGGTGAGACCACAACCACGGTTGTCGGGAGCACCACCACAGCGGCTCCAGAGGGCTTGGAGGGCA
>JALYNX010000218.1 GCA_030772935.1 Actinomycetota bacterium
GAGGTGGCCGAGATGCTCGACGACCTCTACACGGGATCCACAAACCCCTCGGTCGCCTTTCTCGCCTCGGCGTCGGAGATCAAGGTGCGGATCACCGCCAAAGCCGCAGACAGCATCGAGGCGGAACGACTGATCGAGCCGGTCGAGCGCGAGGTCAGATCCCGGCTCGGGGAAACCGTGTTCGGGGTGGATGACGACACGATCGAGCGAATCTTGTTCCGTTTGCTCTCCGAGCGGGGCTACACCATTGGCACCGCCGAATCGATGACCGGGGGATTGGTCGCCGCCCGCCTCACCGACCTCCCCGGCTCGTCTGCCGTGATGAAGGGCGGTTTGGTTGCCTATCACCCCGAGTTGAAGCAAAGACTGCTCGGCGTGAGCGATGTCGACGAGGTGGTGAACGAGGAGACCGCTATGGCGATGGCGGTTGGCGCCCGGACGTTGCTGGGTGTCGATGTGGCGGTGGCCGTGACCGGCTCGGCAGGTCCCGAGGCGTTGGAGAAGCCTGCGGGCACCGTCATCGTCGGCGTGGCCGCACCCGACCGGGTGCAGGGGCGGGAGATCCGCTTCACCGGCGACCGGGAGCGGGTGCGCACTTACGGGACCACCGCCGCCCTCCACCTCACCCGTCTGGCGTTGATCGGGCAGTGGTGGGCTCCGTAAGGAGGGTGTTCGCCGCGGTTCCGCTCCCTGCGGAGGTTCGACTCGCCCTCGAAGAGAAACTGAGGCAGCACCAACTTCCGGGACAGGTGGCACCGCCGGAAAACTGGCATCTCACCCTTCGCTTCCTGGGTGACGTCGACGAGGTCACCTATCAACGATTTATCGCCGAACTCGACCAGGTCGATCTAGGGGAGAGGTTCCGGGTGGCGCTGAGAGGGCTGGGGGCGTTCCCCAATCCGAAGCGGGCGACCGTGCTCTGGGTGGGTGTGTCCCAAGGCGGCGACGAGCTGGGTGAGCTCGCTCTGACTGCCGAGGAGGCGGCACAGGCGGCAGGTCTCTCCCCCGAGGAGCGACCGTTCCGCCCTCATCTCACCCTGAGTCGACTCCGTCCCCAGGTCGATGTCAGCGCGTTGATCGAGGAGATTGGTGACACTGGGATCGCATGGCGGTGTGAGACGATGGTGGTCTACCGATCCCATCTGGGATCAGGGCCCGCCCGGTACGAGCCCCTTGAAATCTTCGATTTGAGACGGTAATACCAAACACGAACACATGTTCGGTCTAGTATCCGGCTGAGCCAGAACTTCTTGTCGGTGGCAGGAGATACGTTGACCGTCATAGGACTTCGAGGAAGGAACCGAAGTGGGAAGTGAACGTGACAAGGCCCTGGATATGGCGCTCAGCCAGATCGAGCGCCAGTTTGGCAAGGGCGCCATCATGAAAATGGGGGAGGCGGCCAATCGCAAAGTGGATGTCATCTCTACCGGTGCCCTCTCCCTCGACCTTGCGTTGGGGATCGGTGGGGTGCCCCGGGGCCGCATCGTCGAGCTCTACGGGCCGGAGAGCTCGGGCAAGACAAGCCTCGCTCTCCACATCGTGGCCGAGGCCCAGCGCAACGGGGGGATCGCCGCATTCATCGACGCCGAGCACGCCCTCGACCCGGTGTATGCCAAGGCGATCGGGGTCGATGTCGACGAGCTTCTCATCTCCCAGCCCGACACCGGGGAGCAGGCATTGGAGATCGCCGACATGCTGATCCGCTCTGGGGCGCTCGATGTCCTGGTGATCGACTCGGTGGCGGCTCTGGTGCCCCGCGCCGAGATCGAAGGGGAGATGGGTGACTCCCATGTCGGGCTCCAGGCGAGATTGATGTCACAGGCCCTGCGCAAACTGGCCGGGAACCTGAACAAGTCGAGGACCACCGCCGTCTTCATCAACCAGCTCCGGGAGAAGATAGGGGTGATGTACGGAAGCCCCGAGGTAACCCCCGGGGGGCGGGCGCTCAAGTTCTACTCAACGGTCCGTCTCGACATCCGTCGGGTGGAGACCATCAAGGACGGTGCGGAGAGTGTGGGGAACCGGGTGAAGGTCAAGGTGGCCAAGAACAAGATGGCCCCGCCGTTCCGTCTCGCCGAGTTCGACATCATGTTTGGCCATGGGATCTCCCGTGAGGGCAGCCTTCTCGACGTGGCCGTGGATCACGGGGTGGTTCGCAAGAGTGGCGCCTGGTTCACCTTCGACGATGACCAGCTGGGTCAAGGTCGGGAGAACTCCAAGCGCTTCCTCAGGGAAAACCCGGAAGTGGCGATGCAACTCCAGGCCAAGGTCTACGAACTGGTTGGACTCGGTGAGAAATCTGGGGAATCTGAGGAGACGGAAGACGTTGAGGACGTCATGCCCTCGGAGACCGTCCCTGAGGACGCATCGTCCATCGAGGAGTAGACGTTTTTATTCGCGACTTCCGTGTGTAGCATCCGGTCTCAGCACACGAAATTTGAACTGCAAACCGGAGAGAGAAACGTGATCAGGAGGAGCGATCGAGTCGACGGGTGATTTCACTCGCTTTCGTCGCTAGCTCCGTTCGTGTGCCGAGTCCGTGAGGGC
>JALYNX010000219.1 GCA_030772935.1 Actinomycetota bacterium
TGTGGCCAGCGAGCGCATGTAGGCACGGGGATGAGGCAGTGAGTTCATCCGGATTCGATCCCCCAACAAAGCGCCCCCCGACCTCCGTTTCGTGGGGTCGACTGAGATCACTGCCAGACGCAGATCCGCGAAGTCAAGGAGGAGACGTCGAACCATCTCGTCGACGAGACTCGATTTCCCCGACCCACCAGTGCCGGTGACGCCGATCACCAAAGAGTCGGCAGCCGCTGCCCTGGCCTCGATCTGCTCGAAGACATCGGCGTATTTCTCTGCGTAGTTCTCGGCGGCGGAGACCAGGCCGGCCACGACCTTGGTGTTGTCGGTCGTCAACGACGAGAGGTCGAAATCGTCTGTGAGTTCCCCGGTCGCGAAGTCCGACCTCGCCATCATGTCGGCAACCATCCCCTGGAGACCAAGCTCTCGTCCGTCGTCAGGTGAGTAGATCCTGGTGATCCCGTACCCGGCGAGCTCGCCACCCTCGTCGGGGAGGATCGTCCCTCCCCCGCCGCCGAAGAGGCGGATATGACCGGCATCGCGCTCGACGAGGAGATCCCTCACATAGCGGTAGAACTCCATGTGGCCGCCCTGATAGGAGGTCACGGCGATGGCGTGGGCGTCCTCTTCGATCGCGGTTTCCACGATGTCGAGCCCGGTTCGGTTGTGCCCGAGGTGGATCACTTCCGCACCCGATGCCTGGAGGATGCGCCGAAAGATGTTGATCGAGGCGTCGTGGCCGTCGAACAGGGTGGTCGCGGTGACGAAACGGACCCTGTTGTTCAGACCCGCTGGGGATGGGAGTCCGTCAGTCATGCTCTCTTTCAGGGACTAGTCCGAATTGTATCGGCAGATTCGGATGATCTTTCCCGTTTCAACTTCACGACAAGACAGCTAGATTGTGTTTCGGGATGGCTTATTACGTAGGGCGGCTACAAGGCTCCAGACTGGAGCCGACAAACGTGACCATTGAGATCGACGATGGGCGATTTCGGATCACGACCGGGCGACGACACATGGGGTCGTGGCCGATGCGCGAGGTCAAGGTGGAGCGGACCTCGATTTATCGATTCTCCTTCGACATCGAAAACGATCATCTCGAGTTCTTCCCCGACGACCCGTCGGAGTTTTCGGACGCGGTTGGCGCCTTCATCGACCTGACGGACAGCAAACGTGGTCGTTTCGGCCTGAAAGCACGTATCCAAAACGCATCAGGCAATTAGATTCTGCCGTCTGGCAGTATCACACCGTGGTCCGCCATCTGATCAAACGTGGGGCAATCGCCGGCGCGGTCGTGATCGGCCTCGAAGCCGCATATGCGGTGCTGCGACCCACCCCCAGACTCCCCGAGTTCGATCCTTCAGCCTCATTCGGTGATCCCACCTTGCCCGAACTGCGGGTGGTGGTCCTCGGCGACTCCTCGGTGACGGCGCCGGGTGTTTCCGGCCCGGAAGAAGTGTGGATATCCCTGGTCTGCGAGCGGCTGGCGGCCGAGCACCATGTCATTCTCGAGTCCCTGGCTGTCGGAGGATCTTGCGCCCACGACCTCATTCGGGACCAGGCTCCTGCCGCCATCGAGTTCGGCCCGGACCTGATCCTGGTAGCGGTGGGGGCCAATGACGTGATCCGTGGCGTCTCCCGCAGGCGATTCGAGATGAATCTCGATCATCTGGTGGCGGACCTTGCGACTACCGGGGCAACCATCATCCTGAGCGGAGTCGGTGACCTGGGGACCATCCCCCGACTCCATCCCCCGCTCCGCCAGCTTTTCTCGCAGCGCTCCGCATGGTTCGACCGAATCCATCGCACGGTGGCCGTCCGGCACGGCGCACATGTCATCGAGCAACGCGCCGACCATCCTGGCGACTGGTACGAGGATCGCTCGTTGTGGGCCGAGGACCTGTTCCACGTCAGCGCGGCGGGGCATCGCCGGTGGGCCGATATCGTGTGGGCCACGGTGGAGCCTC
The DNA here is from genome assembly GCA_030772935.1 of Actinomycetota bacterium. Classification (GTDB taxonomy): domain Bacteria; phylum Actinomycetota; class Acidimicrobiia; order Spongiisociales; family ZC4RG35; genus JALYNX01. The sequence continues at coordinate 1,962 of JALYNX010000219.1, forward strand.
GACTCATCGGTGTGAATGGATCACGCTGAAGCCCTAGCCAGGCTCGAACGTGCCTCAGTAGCCCACCTAGCCACGGTTCGGCCGGACGGCGGTCCGCATTTGGTTCCCATCACCTTCGCCCTCGACGCGGGGCGAATCGTCCACATGATCGATCACAAGCCGAAGTCGACGGCTCGTCTCCAACGTCTGGTCAACATCGCGGCCAACCCCGCAGCCAGCCTGCTCGTCGACCACTACAACGACGACTGGGCCCGGCTGTGGTGGGTCCGCGTCGACGGCACGGCACAGGTGGTCGAAGCCGGCCCGGATTTGGAGGAGGCGCGTGCGTCCCTCTCATCG
>JALYNX010000220.1 GCA_030772935.1 Actinomycetota bacterium
GTTCAATGGTGGTGCCGTCAGGAGTGGTCGGCTCCTCCACCGGTCCCCCATCCTCACCTCCGAACACCAGCTCCAGCGCGCCATCGACAGTCTCCGCCCACTCCACCTGGTCGCCGTAGACGACGATGACCCGTCTGAACTCGGGGAATCCGCCCTGCTCCGCTTGGAGGTATATGGGCTGGACATAGAGAATCGAGTCCTCGATGGGCACCACCAACATGTCACCTTTGATCACACGCGAGCCCTGGCTATCCCACAGGGTGAACTGTTCGGAGATGTCGGCATCCTGATCGATACGTTGACCGACCTGCTCGGTGCCGTCGACCAGCTCTCCCTGCGGCATCCTGAAATCGATGAGACGCCCATAACGACCCGGTGTCGAGTCGGCCACCAGGAAGCTCGCCATATTCCGTTTGTCCTTCGGGGTGAACGGCTGCAGGAGCAGATAGGAGAGATCGGTCTCCCCGGGAAGACTGGTCAGCAGGTAATAGGGCAAGATCCCTTCCAGGTAATTGACGGAAGTGCCGGTCGCATCAGATCTGTCCCCATTGAGAAACTCCGAACCGACACTGCCACCCCGTGAGATAGTCGAGGGATCGAGGGGCAGCGACCAGGCGTCGTTGCCGGAAAACAGGTCGCCCAGACCGGTGACGTGATATTCGAGGTAGAGGGCGCCCTGCACCCGGAACAGGTCCTGGGGGTAGCGGAGATGATCCTCGAGACCTGCCGGTAACTCCGACGCGGGTCGGAGCAGACCGGGGAACGCCTGTGACCAGGCCTGGGCAATGGGGTCGTCGGGGTCATTGAGATAGAAGGTGACATCACCGTCATAGGCGTCGATTACCGCTTTCACCGAGTTGCGCATGTAATTGACCCCGGGCCGGATCGAGGAGGATTGGGCAAGACGAGCCACCGCGTCAACGGTCAACGGCTGCGAATAGGGATAGTGCGACGAGGCGGTGTAGAGGTCGAGCACCCACAGGATCCGCCCGTCCATGATCACCGGATAGGGGTCGGTGTCGACATGGAGGAACGGCGCTACGTGGTCCACGATCTCACGGATGTTGCGCTCGACCAAGACCTTGCTCTCAGGGCGGATCTGGCCCGAGATCAAGAGGTTCAGGTCGCGATAGCGGAAGGCAAAGGCGATCCGCTGCCAGATGCTCCCCAGACTCACCCCGGCATCGCCGTCGTAGCGGTTGGTCTCGGTTCCCTCCCCTTGCAACGGGAAGTCGATCTCCTGGGGCTCCTCACCGGTGCCGACGATCACCGGTCGTCCCGCCTCGTAGGTCTCCCCGAAGTAGACCCGTGGCTGTTCCAGCTCCAACTGGGGCACCGACGCCACTGGCGGAACGTCCCGGAGAAGGAACCTCGGCTGTCCGTCCTCCTCGACGAAGGCGGCGGCGTTGGCTACCGCACCGACCCCGTGGGTGTAGATGAGACGTTGGTTCTGCCAATCTGATCTGGGCAGGTTGACCTCCTCGAGCTCCCTCACCGCCAGCATCACCTGAGTGGGAATGCCCTCATTCAGATAGCGGTCGGTGTCGACGACCCCGAGGTTGTAGTAGGTACGCAGTTCCTGGAAGTTCTGATAGGTGCGGGGCAGAACCGACGGCGCCCAGATCCGGAGGTTGTCCATCGTGAGCTGGTTGGCTTCGATGTCCTCGGCGGTGATGTCATCGGCCGCGGCGAAAGGCTTGACCTCGACCTGATCGAGGCCCCAGGCCACCCTCGTGAACTCGAGATTGTGAGCCAGGTAGTCGGTTTCCCTCTCCAAGCGCTGAGGGTTCACCTGAAATCTCTCGACGATCGCCGGGTAGATGGCGGATGCAGCGACGGCAACCACGACCCATGAGCCGACCGCTACCACAGCCAGGGTCCATCCCTGGCGGAAGATGTTGACGATGAACAACACTGCAGCGAGCAGGGCCACCAGGATCAACAGATTGTATGCGGGGAGCCGGGCCGTGACATCGGTGTATCCGGGACCGAAGAAAGTGGCTCCCCGGTCGGTCAGCATCAACTCGAACATGTCCAGCCGGTAGACCACCGCCCGGACCAGAGCGATCAAGGCGAGCATCACCGAGAGATGAGTCTTCGGCCCTCGGGCGACCGTGAATCTCCTGCCGTTGAAACGGATCCCCCCGTTGAAATAGTGGGAAACGAGGACCACCAGTGTCGCCAACACCAGGGTGTTGAAGAGCCAATCCACCGCCATCGACCACATCGGAAGCCGGAAGACGTAGAACCCCACGTCGAGATTGAAGATCGGATCATCGACCCCGAACTTCTGTGCGTTCATGAAGAGGAAAACGTCGTTGCGCCACGACGCGGCCGCCAGACCGAGGAGCACCGCCAGAAACGAGGTGACCCAGAATCGCACCTGGCGAACCCTGGGCTCCATCCACTCCCGAAAGCGTTCGATCAATTCTTCTTCTTCACTCAGATCGAACGGCGCCCAGCGCGGCGAGAACCTATCGACCAGGCGAAGACTCAACCAGAGGATCAAGAAGGCGACGGCGATGCCTGCCGCACCAAGGAGGACCGACAGGCCCCACTTCCGCTGCCAGACCCCCTCGTAGCCGATCGAGTCGAACCACAGATAGTCGGTCCACAAGGTGCCCAGGGCGGTGAGGACCAGGTAGATCACGGCTCCGACG
>JALYNX010000221.1 GCA_030772935.1 Actinomycetota bacterium
ACGTGGGCCGTGGTGGTGTCGCCGATCCCGCGTCGGGGCTCATTGATGATCCTCTTCACCGAGACCTCGTCGGATGGGTTGACGATGGCGCGTAGATAGGCGACCGCGTCTTTGATCTCCTTCGGTCGTAGAACTTGACCGAGCCGACCACCGTGTAGGGAAGCCCCCGTCTGACAAAGACGTCCTCGATGACACGCGACATGGCGTTGGTGCGATAGAAGACGGCGACATCGGACAGGTTGTGGCCCGCCAACTTGAGACGCTCGATCTCGTCGACCACATACCCGGCCTCGTCGTGCTCGTCCTCGCCTTCGTAGCGGATGATGGGCACGCCTCGGCCTTTGTCCGACCACAGGTTTTTCGGAGTCCGCTTGGTGTTGTTGGCGATCACCGAGTTCGCCGCGTCGAGGATGGTCTCGCTCGACCGGTAGTTCTGATCGAGGATGATTATCCGGGCGTCTGGATAGTCCTTCTCGAAGTCGGTGATGTTGCGGATGTCCGCCCCGCGGAACCGGTAGATGGACTGGTCGGAGTCGCCCACAACGCAGAGGTTGCGATGAACTGCGGTGAGTTGCTTGACCAGCACGTATTGGGCTCGGTTGGTGTCCTGGTACTCGTCCACCAGCACATAGCGGAACTTGCTCTGGTATTGGGCCAGCACCTCGGGAAAGGCCCCGAACAACTCGACGGTGACCATCAACAAGTCGTCGAAGTCCATCGCCGACGCCTCGAGCAACCGCTGTTGGTAGAGGCGATAGACGTCGGCTACCTGTTCGTGATAGAAACCCTCGCCTTGGTCGGCAAAGGTCTCGAAGTCGACCAGCTCGTTCTTGGACTTCGAGATGACCGCCTTCATTGCCTTGGGGGGGAATCTCTTGCTGTCCAGATCCAGGTCCTTGAGAACCAGGTTGATCAGCCGGACAGAATCCGCCTCGTCGTAAATCGAGAAACTCGACCGGTAGCCGAGTCTGGAGACTTCCCGGCGCAGGATCCGGACACACGCCGAGTGAAAGGTGGATACCTGCATCGAGCGGACCGCGCCGCCGACAAGGGCGCCCACCCGGCCTCGCATCTCGTTAGCTGCCTTGTTGGTGAAGGTGATGGCGAGAATCGAATCCGGCGCCACACGGAGGTCACGGATCAGATGGGCGATGCGGTAGGTGAGCACCCGTGTCTTGCCCGAGCCGGCGCCGGCGACAACCAGGACCGGTCCCTCAGTTGCTGCTACCGCCTCACGCTGAGTCGGGTTGAGATCGCCAAAAAGCGGGGACTCGGCTGGGACATCGTCGTAGAACCACTCAGCCTGCATCTGCGGCCGATGGTACTGGCCGCACCCGTCTGAATCACACTGATGTGATCAAGCCGAGCGAAAGACCGGATCCCCGAGATCGACTTCTGCCTGGCTGGAGTCGTCGGGGGTCTCGGCGCGCTCCCCGTCGTCAACAACCGTGCGCCGACGGAGTGGCAGCGAGTAACAGAACCGGGCACCAGTCGGGAACCGACGCTCGTACCAGACCTCCCCACCCATGGCCCGAGCGAGGCGTCGGGCAATGGGGAGGCCCAACCCGATACCGGTCGATTCCCTGGCATCTCCCTTGGACAACTGCTCGAAGTTCTCGAAGACCTTTTGGGTTTCCTCATCAGGAACCCCAGGTCCGTTGTCCGAGATGATGATCAGGTACTGATCCCCCATGACGAAGCCCTCGACCATGATTTGGTCTCCGCCGTACTTGCGTGCGTTCTCCATCAGGTTTCGGATGACCTGCTGAACCCGGCGGCGATCGGCCTTGACACGCACCCCATCGGGCAGCGACACCAGGGATGTCTTCTTCCCGCCGTTGGGGAACACCATCTTCGCCACGTCCTCGATGAGGTCACCGAGGTCGAACAACTCGGGTTGGAAACGGAGCCGGTCGGCCTCCAGCCTCGGAATGACGAGAACGTCCTCGACCAGGTCACCCAGATAGATGGCCTGCCGATTGATGATCGAGAGGAATTCGTCCACCTCGTCTTTGGGCAGTTCCTTCCAGGATTCGACCAAGGTGTCGGCGAAACCGGCGATCGAAGTCAGAGGTGTCCGCAGCTCATGGCTGACCATGGCGACGAAGTCGTTCTTGATGCGATGTGCCTCTTCGGAGAGGCGCACTACCTCGCGCTCCCGCCGTCGACCGTGCCTCGTGATCGCCAACGCCCAGAGAACACAGGCAATGCCGACTACCGGAATCAGGTAGGTCAACAACTCGCTGACTGAGAGCCCAAACATCTTCAGTTTTTATCGGGGCGTTTTGGGGCCGGCTGAAGTTCTACGGTTCAGGCCGTTCCGACGTCCTCGAGACCGATCAGACGGCGCAAAGTCGTAGTGAGGACCCCTTGGCGCAGGTCGAATTTGTCCAGGTAGGCGTTGACGCCAACCTCCCAGGCAGCACGTTTCTCCTCCTGGGTGGCAACACCGGACACCATGACGATGGGTACCCGGACCTCGGCGGCTCTCATCGCCCGTACCAATTCGACCCCGTTCGACCGGGGCATCGAGTAGTCCACGACCATGGCGTCGAAGTCATCCTCCGCCATCGCCATCACCGCCTCACGGGCGCCTCCGGCCACCTCGACCTCGAATCCGGCGCCGTTGAGTGTCGCCGACAGCAACTGACGGACCCCGGCCGAGTCGTCGACCACCAGGATGCGTGGCCGTCTACCCACCAGACGTGGACGCCGCCGGGCCAGGATGCCGAGGAAGTTCGGGTCGATCACGACCAGAACCTGTCCCCCGCCGAGCAGAGCCGCCCCAGTAACGTGCCCCGGCCCTTCGAGGATCGGCCCCAGATTCTTCACCGCCACCCGACGGCGATCGATAAACTCACCAACAGTCACCGCAACCAGGCCGCACCTGGTGTTCATGACAAGGATCTCCGACTCGTCGGCGTCCGCTCCGGTGCCCACGGCCTGTGACAGCGACACACACGGGATCGCGC